>CAJWWA010000020.1 GCA_913048495.1 uncultured Halieaceae bacterium | reverse complement strand
GGGCTCGGCGAGCCGATCATCACGGGGCTGACGCTCAATGACCAGCGCCTGATTCTCGCCGGGGCCATCCCGGCCGCGCTGCTGGCGCTGGCGGTGGAACTGCTGTTCGAACTGCTCGAGCGTGCCCTGGTGCCGGCGCACCTGCGCGGCGGCCGCGCTGGGGCGGCTGGCTAGCGTCCCGACCGGGTGGCCGCGGGCCTGTGCTAGAGAAGCGCCTCGATGTCCCGGCGCAGCTCCTCGGGCTTCGTGGTGGGCGCGTAGCGCTTGACCACCCGGCCGTCGCGGTCGACGAGGAACTTGGTGAAGTTCCACTTGATGCGCTTGCTGCCGAGCGCGCCCGGCGCCTCGTCCTTGAGGTGGGCAAAGAGCGGGTCCGTGTCGGCGCCGTTGACGGCGATCTTGCCGAACATGGGGAAGCTGACGCCGTAGTTCAGCTGGCAGAACTCGACGATCTCGTCGTTGCTCCCCGGGTCCTGGCCGCCGAACTGGTTGCAGGGAAAGCCGAGGATGGCGAAGTCCTGCGCCGAGAGGTCCTCGTAGAGCGCCTCGAGCCCGGCAAACTGCGGGGTGAAACCGCACTTCGAGGCCGTGTTGACGATCAGCAGTACCTTGCCCCGGTAGTCGCCGAGGTCCACGGGCTTGCCGGTCGCGTCGGCGCAGGTGAAGTCGTAGACGGTCTCGCTCATCGGGGATCTCCGGGTCGGTCTATCGTGTTGTTGCCATGGCCGGCACCTGCGCCATGAGCAGGCCCAGGCGCTTCTGCTGCATCTTCAGGGAGAACTCGAGTTCGCGCAGCCGGGTGCGCAGGGCGGCGTGCTCCCACTTCTGCTGCAGGGCGGCGCGGTGCTCGCCGATGGCGTCCTCGATGGCGTGCACGCGGCGCTCGTAGCGCTCGGCCTGGAGTTCTTTCCACTGGTTCACGGCATCGGTGAACAGCTGGTACTCCCGCTCGAGCTTCTCGAGCAGCGGCGCGCCGGCGCGGTGCCGCGACAGGGAGCGCCGGGCGCGCTCGAACTGGGTGTCGAGGAGGGCGCGGCGGATGCGGAAGGCCGGCACGCGGTTGAGGTCCGAGGCGAGGCCCACGCGGGCGCAGAGCGCGATCATCCACTTGGTGGGGTCCCACTGGTACCAGCGGATGCCGTTGCGGTAGTCGTTCTGGAAGATGTGGTGGAAGTTGTGATAGCCCTCGCCGTAGGTGAGGAAGGCGAGAAAGCCGTTGTCCCGGGCGCTGTTGCTCTCCGTGTAGGGACGCGTGCCCCAGAAGTGCGCGAGGGAGTTGATGAAGAACGTGACGTGGTGGTTCACCACCAGCCGGGCGAGGCCCACCAGCAGCACCGTGCCGATGATGTCGCCGAGGAACCAGCCGAGGAGCAGCGGCAGGCCGAGGTTCATCGCCGTGGTCAGCGCCACGTAGTGACGGTGCTGCCAGGCGACGATCGGGTCGCGCTCGAGGTCCGGCACGTTGCTGAAGTCCTCCGCATTGGTGGCGTACTCGCGCAGCATCCAGCCCATGTGGCTGAACCACAGGCCGCGGCCGGCGGAGTAGGGGTCGCGCTCGTTGTCGTCGACGTGGCGGTGGTGCCGGCGGTGGTCCGAGGCCCAGACCAGGATGCTGTTCTGCAGCGCACCGGCGCCCCAGAGCGCGAACCACAGGCGCAGGGCCCAGTGCGCCTTGTAGGCCCTGTGCGACCAGAGCCGGTGATAGCCGCCGGTAATGGCGAGCCCGTTCAGGTACAGGAAGACGACGGCCCAGAGCCACTGCACCGCCGTGAAGCCGTGGCTCAGGCCCCACCAGGGGACGAGGACCAGCGCGGCGACGGGGAAACCCAGGAAGATGACGGCGTTGATCGGGATGAGGGCGGGCCGGGGTGTTGCTCGGGACATGGGATACCAACCAGGAATGTGACCTGTCAATAATAGCCGCTTGCGGCGCGGCTGTCTGTCCGTGTCCTGTCCGTGTCTTGTCAGTGCGTCGCCGGCCGTTGCCACCCGCGGCCGGTGCTGCCGGCGGCTTCCGGGGCGTTGCCCGGGCCGCGTCAGAGCCGCTGCAGGTAGGTCTGGTATTCCATGGTGGTGATGTGGCGCAGGAATTCCGTGATCTCCTGCTCCTTGGTGAGCGCGAAGGTGTGCTGCATCGTCCTGCCCAGGGCGCGCCGGATGAAGTCGGAATCGCTGAAGGTGCGCAGCGCGTCCTGCATGAAGATCGGCAGCTGCTCCTCGCCCTCGCGGCTGTAGCCGTCGCCCGTGATCGGCTCCGGGGGCTCCAGCCGCTGCTCGATGCCCTCGAGCGCGGCAGCGAGGATCACGGCGAGTACGAGGTAGGGGTTGGCGTCGGCGCCGGCGACGCGGTGCTCGATGCGGCGGGCGGCGGGGCTGCCGGCGGGGACGCGCAGGGCCACGGTGCGGTTCTCGTAGCCCCAGCCGGGGTAGGTGGGCGCATGGCTGCCCTTCTGGAAGCGCCGGTAGCCGTTGAAGCTCGGCGCAAACAGCAGGAACGAATCGGGCATGTAGCGCACGCAGCCGGCGATGGCGTGCTGGAGCTCGGGCGTGCCGCTTTCGCCGCCGTTGTCGAAGACGTTGCGCCCTTCCCGGTTGAGGACGCTGCAGTGCACGTGCAGGCCATTGCCCGCCTCGCCCTGGAAGGGCTTGGGCATGAAGCTCGCCACCAGCCCGTGGCGCTCCGCGACCCCCTTGATGATCCGCTTCATCATCAGGATCTGCCGGGCGGCCAGCACCGGGCTGTCCACGTGCTGCATGTTGAACTCGTACTGCGACGGGGCGGACTCCTTCACCACGCCGTCGAAGGGCAGGTCCTGGATTTCGCAGGCGCGCTGCATTTCCTCGAGCATGGCCTGGTGCCGGTGCAGCACGTCCAGCCCGTAGAGGTTGCCGGTGACCGGTTCCCGGCTCGCCGGGTTGGCGCCGGCATGGGTGGGGCCGCGGCCGTCCCACTCGACCAGGCTGAACTCGAGTTCCGCCGCTACCACCGGGCGCCAGCCGCGTTCGCGGTAGCGGGCCACCACCTGCTTCAGTACCTGCCGCGGGTCGCCGAGATAGGGGCTGCCATCCGCCTCGAACAGGGAGAGCATCACCTGCCCGTGCTTGGCGCCGGGGGACCACGGCGTCGGCAGCAGGGAGCCCTCGATGGGCCGGCAGACGCCGTCCTCGTCGCCGGTGGCAAAGACGAGTTCCTCCACGTCGCGGCCCCAGATGTCCAGGCTGAGGGCGGTCTTCGGGAACTTGAGCTCACCCTGGTAGATCTTCGCCAGCTTTCCGCGCGGTACCCACTTGCCCCGGAGAATGCCGTTGGCGTCGGGCAGGAGTGCCTCCACCATCGTGATTTCCGGGTGCGCGCGAAGGAACCAGTCGACTTCAATCGCCATGGTCGAAAGCCAATTTCAATCAGTGTGCAATGTCCGGCAGTGGCCCCGCCACCTCAATGCCCCGCTTTGGGTAGCTGCAACCCTTACGCGGTCCCCATGTACACCCGCAACGGGTCCTCGCCGGCGGCCTCCGCCAGGCAGGACATGCTGTTGATGAACAGCGCGAACAAATCGGTCTGCGAGCTCACGTCCAGCTTCTTGTAGATGTTCTTGCGGTGCCGCCGCAGCGTCTCCCGCGCGATGTCCAGGCGCTGCGCGGAGACCTCGGTGCTGTAGCCGCGCAGCATCAGCTCGAGCACGTCCTTCTCGCGGGGGGACAGCACCGAGGCGCCGAAGGTATTGAAGGCGAGCTCGACCTGGTGGTCGATGCCGGGCTGGATGAGATTCTTCACCGCGAAGTCGCCGAGCCGGGTGTGGGCACGAAGGAGCGCGGATACGGGTTCCGCGAGCAGGTACAGCCGCTGGTACTCCTCGTCGCTGAAGGGTCCCTGCTTGGGCAGCCGCATCATGCTCAGGTTGATGACGTCGCCGTCGCGCAGGCGCGCCAGGTAGACGGTCTCGTCGACCGTGCCGGTGTCTGCATAGTAGTCGCGGTAGTAGGCCGATTCCTCGAGCTTGCCCGCGGTGAGCCGCGACAACAGGTAGATGGACGATTTCGGCCGGTCCATGGAGGCGCGGAAGAAGGGGTCTTCCCGGTAGGGTCCCTCGAGGTACTGGTCGATCTGCGCGTGCACGGCGTGCGCCGGTATCTCGTGGTACAGCACCCGGGGAGGGAGTTCGCGGTGGTAGAGCCAGAACTGGGGGTAGGCGATGGGGACCTGGTTGCGCACGGCCTCGACGAGGGACGGGAAGAAGCTGTCGCTGCCCAGGTCGTCCACGACCCGTGCGAGATCCAGGTGCCACTGGCCCAGCTCGGAAAGATCGATCATGCGTCGACCGGTGCTCCCAGTTGGTTCGCGGCAGTTTGGGCAGGCCTCGCCGGCCTGTCAACCGGCGCTGCGCGGCCGGCGCTCACCACGGCAGCGGCGCGGTGCGCCAGCGGCCGCGCCAGGCTGCCTCCACGCGGTCCGGGTAGCGCCTGCTGCCGCTGGAGCCGTTGTAGGCGGCCAGGGCGCGGCGCAGGTCACCGCTCTCGCGTTCGAGATAGAACTGGAGAATGCGGCAGCCATAGGCGAGGTTGGTGCGGTTGTGGGTGAGGTTGTCTTCCGGGCGGCCGATCTCCCCTTTCCAGAAGGGCATCACCTGCATGAGTCCCTGGGCGCCGGCGCTGGAAACGGCGAAGCGGTCGAAGCTGCTCTCCACCTCGATTACGGCGAGGACCAGCTCCGGCGCCAGGCCGCTCTGTGTGGCCGCCGCGTGCACCTGGCGCAGGAGCGACAGGCGACGGGCGGGGTCGTGGACGAAGGGGGAGAGCCGCGCCGCCATGTCCACCAGCCAGACTTCCGCCGCGTAGCGGTCCTGGAAGCTGTCGCTCTCGTTGATGGTGCGCTCGAGGAAGGTGCGCAGGGCCGCGCGCTCCTCGCCTTCGGGCAGCGGCGCGGCGAGGGCGCCGGCCGCCAGGGTCACCAGCAGCGGCGCAACCAGCAGCGGCGCGAGGCGCCGCCGCGCCTCAGCCCGCCAGCCTGGCGCGCAGGAAATCGAGGGCCTGGTCACGGTCGATGCGCTCTGCCTCTTCATCCCGGCGACCCTTGTACTCGAACTGGCCGTCGGCCAGGGACTTGTCGCCGATCACGATGCGGTGGGGAATGCCGATCAGCTCCATGTCGGCGAACTTCACCCCGGGGCGCTCGTCGCGGTCGTCCAGGAGCACATCGATGCCGGCTTCCCGGCAGGCCGCGTACAGCGCCTCCGCGGCTTCTGCCACCGCCTCGGACTTGTGCATGTTCAGCGGTACGATCACCACCTCGAAGGGCGCCATGGCGGCGGGCCAGGTGATGCCGTTCTCGTCGTGATTCTGCTCGATGGCGGCGGCGACGATACGGCTCACGCCGATGCCGTAGCAGCCCATGTAGAGCGTGACGCCGCGACCGCTCTCGTCGAGGACCGTGGCGTCCATGGCCTCGCTGTACTTGGTGCCGAGCTGGAAGATGTGGCCGACCTCGATGCCGCGCTTGATCATGAGCCGGCCCTTGCCGTCCGGGCTCGGGTCGCCCTCGACTACCTCGCGCAGATCTTCCACGCGGGGCAGGGGCAGGTCGCGCTCCCAGTTGACCCCGGTGAGGTGGTAGCCGTCCCGGTTGGCGCCGCAGGCGAAGTCCGCCAGCACCGCGGCGGAGCGGTCCACGATTACCGGTAGCGCGAGGCCCACGGGGCCGAGGGAGCCGAAGCCGGCGCCGGCCGCCGCGCGCACCTCGTCCTCGCCCGCGAGACGGAGGGGGGAGGCGACGCCTTCGAGCTTCTCGGCCTTAACGGCGTTCAGGCTGTGGTCGCCGCGCAGCACCAGGGCGACCAGGCTGCCGGCTTCCTCGCCGGCGACAATGAGGGTTTTCACCGTCTGCTCGGCGGCAAGGCCGAGCTGGCCGCAGAGGCTGTCGATGCTGTCGACACCGGGCGTGGCGACCTCTTCGAGTTCCGCGGCGGGGGCCGGGCGATCGTCCGCCGGGGCCAGCGCCTCGGCCATCTCGATATTTGCCGCGTAGTCGCTGCCGTCACTGAAGGCGATGGCGTCTTCGCCGGATTCGGCGAGCACGTGGAACTCCTGCGACGTGCTGCCGCCGATGCTGCCGCTGTCGGCGACCACGGGACGGAAGGCGAGGCCAAGGCGCTCGAAGATCGCGCTGTAGGCGGCGTGCATCACCCAGTAGGTTTCCTCGAGGGAGGCCTGGCTGGTGTGGAAGGAGTAGGCATCCTTCATGATGAACTCCCGCGAGCGCATCACGCCGAAGCGCGGACGGATCTCGTCGCGGACCTTGGTCTGCACCTGGTAGAGGTTGATCGGCAGTTGCCGGTAGCTGCTGACCTCGTTGCGCACGAGCTCGGTAACGACCTCCTCGTGTGTAGGCCCGAGGCAGAAGTCGCGGTCGTGCCGGTCCTTGATGCGCAGGAGTTCCGGCCCGTACTGGACCCAGCGCCCGGACTCCTGCCACAGCTCGGCCGGCTGCATGACCGGCATGGTGACCTCCTGTGCGCCGGTGCGGTCCATCTCCTCGCGGACCACGCGCTCGACCTTGCGCAGCACGCGCAGGCCGGTGGGCAGCCAGGTGTAGAGGCCGGCGCTGAGCTTGCGGATGAGACCGGCGCGGAGCATGAGCCGGTGGCTGACGATCTCGGCGTCAGCCGGTGTTTCCTTCTGCGTGGCCAGGAGGTAGTGACGAGTGCGCATGGTGGCATTCCGGGGATGCTGCGAATGCCGCGAAGTTTACGTGTGAAACTTCCAACGGTACAGGCGAAAGCCCCCCGGGCCTGTAAAAAACAGGGTAAAAGCGCGTTTTTTCACCCCTCATGCCCGCAAAACCCTTGTATTACAGTATTTTTTGTTTTAAACAGGCACGAAGTCGGGTGCGGGCACTGTAAATGCCGTGGTCAACGCATTGAACGCAGGGCTTTGTGCGCGGCTTGGATGAGGCCATTAAAAAGCAACGAGGAAGGGTTGAAACATGGCAACACGCAAAGCTGCAGCGAAGAAGAAGGCGCCGGCCAAGAAAAAGGTAGCCGCCAAGAAGGCACCGGCAAAGAAAGCACCCGCCAAGAAGGCCACTCCGGCCAAAAAGGCACCTGCGAAAAAGGCACCGGCCGCAAAAGCCGCCCCGGCTCGCAAGACGACCGCACTCAAGGACAAGCTCACCAAGACGCAGATCGTCGGCAACATCGCCGAGAGCACCGGCCTCAGCAAGAAGCAGGTGTCTGACGTCATGGTCGAGCTCGAGGCGCTTATCGAACGCTCCATCAAGAAGCGGTCCGTCGGCGAGTTCACGCTCCCCGGCCTGATGAAGATCACCACCGTCAAGAAGCCGGCCCGCAAGGCGCGCAAGGGCATCAACCCCTTCACCGGCGAAGAGACGGTCTTCAAGGCCAAGCCGGCCAGCGTTGCCGTCAAGGTTCGCCCGCTGAAGAAGATGAAGGAGTTCGCCGACTCCTGATCGGCGCCTGACCACCGGCGCCGCCGGGCGCCGGTGGCTTCCCTTCGCCAGGTCTGCCTTCCCGGGCAGACGGGGCCAACGACCCTCTCAATAACTGCCCGCCGCGCCCTTGGCCGCCTCTGACGCCATGGGGTAGAATCCCGCGCTTTCCTTCTTCCGGCCAGATGCCGGGCGAGCAGCCATGCCAATCTACGAGTACCAGTGCCAGGCCTGCGGTGAGCTCACCGAGGCGCTCCAGAAACTCAGTGACGCGCCGCTCACGCGCTGCCCTGCCTGTGGCGAAGACGCGCTGCGCAAGAAGGTGTCCGCCGCGGCCTTCCGGCTCAAGGGCGGCGGCTGGTACGAGACCGACTTCAAGACCGGCAGCAAAAAGAACCTCGCCGGTGAAAGCGACGGCAAGGCGGACGGCAAGGCGGACGGTAAGAAGGAAGGCAAAGCGGACGCCAAAACGGACAGCAAGAAGGACGCGGGCAGCAGCGGCAAGGCCGCGTCCGACAAGAGCAAGGGCGGGAACAGCTCCAGCGCCGCCTGACGGCCCGCCGACGCGGGCCCCAGCAACCGGGAAACAGCAACCATGCGCAGCCATTACTGCGGCGTGCTCGGCAACGCCAACATCGACGACACCGTGACCCTCTGCGGCTGGGTAGACCGCCGCCGGGACCACGGCGGCGTCATCTTCCTGGACCTGCGCGACCGGGAGGGCATCGTCCAGGTGGTCTTTGACCCGGATACGGAAGAGCACTTCGAGCGCGCCGACCGCGTGCGCAGCGAGTACGTGCTGCGGGTGACCGGCCGCGTCCGCGCCCGCTCCGAGGCGACGGTCAACCCGGCCATGGCGACCGGCACCATCGAGGTGCTGGGCAAGGAGCTGGAGGTCCTCAACACGGCCGCGACCCCGCCCTTCCAGCTCGACGAGCACACGGCCGTGGGCGAGGAAGTGCGCCTGCGCTACCGCTACATGGACCTGCGCCGCCCGGAGATGCAGAACCGGCTGATGCTGCGCTCGCGCATCACCGCGGCGGTGCGTCGTTTCCTTGATGGCGAGGGGTTCCTCGACATCGAGACCCCGGTGCTCACCCGCGCCACGCCGGAAGGGGCCCGCGACTACCTGGTGCCGAGCCGGACCCACCCCGGTGCCTTCTTCGCCCTGCCGCAGTCGCCGCAGCTCTTCAAGCAGCTGCTCATGGTCTCCGGCTTCGACCGTTACTACCAGGTGGCCAAGTGCTTCCGCGACGAGGACCTGCGCGCCGACCGGCAGCCCGAGTTCACCCAGATTGACATCGAGACCGCCTTCCTCGACGAGGCCGCGGTCATGGACATCACCGAGCGCATGATCCGCGAGCTGTTCCGCGACGTGCTCGATGTCGACCTCGGCGAGTTCCCGCACATGACCTGGGCGGAGGCCATGGACCGCTTCGGTTCCGACAAGCCGGACCTGCGCATCCCCCTCGAGCTGTGCAGCCTCGACGACCTCATGGCGACGGTGGACTTCAAGGTATTCCGGGGCCCCGCCGAGGACCCGCGGGGCCGCGTGGCCGCGCTGCGCGTGCCCGGCGGCGCTACGCTGTCGCGCAAGGAGATCGACGATTACACCCGCTACGTGGGCAATTACGGTGCCCGCGGCCTCGCCTGGATCAAGGTCAATGATCTCGCCGCGGGGGTCGACGGCCTGCAGTCGCCGATTCTCAAGTTCATGCCCGCCGAGGTCGTGGCGCAGATGCTTGAGCGCCTCGGCGCGGAAGACGGCGATATTCTTTTCTTCGGCGCAGACCGCGCCAGCATCGTCAACGAGTCCCTCGGTGCCCTGCGCATCAAGGTCGGCACTGACCGCGGTTTCGTCCGCGAGGGCTGGGCGCCGCTCTGGGTGGTCGACTTCCCGATGTTCGAGGAAGACACGGACGGCAGCTGGGCGCCGCTGCACCACCCCTTCACGGCGCCTGCCTGTGACGTCGAGACCCTGCGCCGCGCCCCCGGCGAGGCGCTGTCCCGGGCCTACGACATGGTGCTCAACGGCACCGAGCTCGGTGGCGGCAGCATCCGTATCCACGACCGCGCCATGCAGGAGGCGGTTTTCGACATCCTCGGGATCGAGCCGGAGGAGGCCGAGAGCAAGTTCGGCTTCCTCCTCGACGCCCTGCGCTACGGCGCGCCGCCGCACGGAGGCCTCGCCTTCGGCCTCGACCGGCTGGTGATGCTCATGACCGGCGCGAGCTCGATCCGCGACGTGATTGCCTTCCCCAAGACCCAGACCGCGCACTGCGTCATGACCGACGCCCCGTCGCCGGTGAGCGCCGCCCAGCTGAAAGAGGTCGGTATCCGCCTGCGCCAGGAGCCGCGAGCCGGGACCGGGGGCGAGGCCCCGGCCGGCGACGAGCCGGCGCAGTAGCACTCGAGCGCCCGGGCGCGCAGAGCAAAGGAGGACGCCATGGCCGGCCACAGTAAATGGGCCAATATCAAGCACCGCAAGGCCGCTCAGGACGCCAAGCGGGGCAAGATGTTCACCAAGCTCATCCGGGAACTGGTGGTCGCCGCCAAGCAGGGCGGGCCGGTCCCGGAGGACAACCCGCGGCTGCGTGCGGCGGTCGACAAGGCGCTCGGGGCGAACATGACCCGGGACACCATCGACCGGGCCATCGCCCGCGGTGCCGGCAACAACGAGTCCGACGACGTCGAGGAGCTGACCTACGAGGGCTATGCCGCGGGCGGTATCGCCGTGCTGCTCGAGGTCATGACCGACAACCGCAATCGCACCGTCGCCGAGGTGCGCCACGCTTTCAGCAAGCGTGGTGGCAACCTCGGAACGGACGGCTCCGTGGCCTACCTGTTCACGCGCCGTGGCCAGCTGACCTTCCCGGCCGGCACCGACGAAGAGCAGCTGATGGAAGTGGCTCTCGAGGCGGGGGCGGAGGACATCATCCCCAACGACGACGGCTCCTTCGACGTCATGACGCCCTGGGAGGACTTCTCCGCCATCAAGGCAGCGCTCGAAGATGCGGGGCTTTCACCCGAGAGCGGCGAGGTCACCATGATCGCCAGCACCACGGTGCCCGTGGATGCCGCCGGCGCCGAGTCCCTCATGGGCCTGGTGGACGCGCTGGAAGACCTCGACGACGTGCAGAACGTCTACACCAACGTCGACATCCCCGACGAGGTCCTCGCCGAGCTGCAGGGTTGAGGGGCGGGCCCGGCGGCTTCGCCCCGCCGCCGAAATACTGTAGATTCTTACAGGTATGAGGGCAGGCGCAGCGCCGGAGCGGCACCCATGGCGGTAATCCTCGGCATCGACCCGGGCTCGGTGAAGACGGGCTTTGGTATTATCGAAACCGGCCCGCGCGGCGCCCGCTACCTGACCAGCGGCGTGATCCGCCTGCCCGCGGGGCCGCTCCCGGAGCGCCTGCGTGTGCTCGCCGAGGGCATCACCGAACTGGTCGAGCTGCACTGCCCGTCGGAGCTCGCCATCGAGCAGGTGTTCATGGCCCGCAGCGCCGGCTCCGCGCTCAAGCTCGGCCAGGCCCGGGGGGCGGCCATCGTCCCCTGCGTCGCGGCGGGTATGCAGGTCAGCGAGTACTCGGCGCGGCAGATCAAGCAGGCGGTCGTCGGCACCGGCGCCGCCGACAAGGTGCAGGTGCAGCATATGGTGAAGACACTCCTCAAGCTTCCGGGTACGCCGCAGGAAGACGCGGCGGACGCCCTTGCCGCTGCCCTGTGCCACGTGCACACGCAGGCGGGGCTCGTGGCCCTGGCCGGGGCCAGCGCCGTGCGCCGGCGCCGGGTCCGCTGAGGGCCGCGCGATGATCGGCAGCCTGCGCGGTGTGCTCGTGGCGAAGCAGCCCCCGGAGATCCTCGTCGACGTCGGCGGCATCGGCTACGAGCTGCAGGTGCCCATGACGACGCTGTTCCAGCTTCCCGCCCTCGGCCAGGAGGTCGCCCTCGTGACCCACTTCGCCGTGCGCGAGGATGCCCAGGTGCTGTACGGCTTCATCGATGCACGGGACCGGGAGCTGTTCCGCAATCTCGTGCGCGTCTCCGGCGTCGGCCCGAAGCTCGCCCTGGCGATTCTCTCGGGCATGGATGCCGACAGCTTCGTGCGCTGTGTGCAGCGCGATGACACCGCCTCCCTCGTCGCGCTGCCCGGCGTCGGCCGCAAGACCGCCGAGCGCCTCCTGGTCGAGATGCGCGACCGCCTGAAGGACTGGCTCGACGACGCCGCGGCACCGGCCGCCACGCCTGCCGCGGACCGCCCCGCGGACATCACCGCCGACGCCGAGGGTGCGCTCGTGGCCCTCGGCTACAAGCCTGCGGAGGCCGCCCGGCTGGTGGCCGCGGTCAACGATGACAGCATCGGTGACAGCGAGGAGCTGATCCGCCGGGCCCTGCGTTCGACGGTGCGGGCGTGAGCGGGGGCGGGGCATGATCGAACCGGACCGCCTGCTCGCCGCCGAGGGCGGCGGCGAGCGCGAGGACGCCCAGGACCGGGCCATCCGCCCGAAGACCCTCAAGGACTACGTCGGCCAGCCCGCGGTGCGCGAGCAGATGGACATCTTCCTGGCCGCTGCGAAGGCGCGCGGGGAGCCCCTGGACCACACCCTGATCTTCGGCCCGCCGGGGCTCGGCAAGACGACCCTCGCCGCCATCGTCGCCCATGAACTCGGTGTCTCCCTGAAGACCACCTCCGGCCCCGTGCTCGAGAAGGCCGGCGACATCGCCGCCCTCATGACCAACCTCGAGCCCGGGGACGTGCTCTTCATCGACGAGATCCACCGCCTGAGCCCCTTCGTGGAGGAGGTGCTCTACCCGGCGATGGAGGATTACCAGCTCGACATCATGATCGGTGAAGGGCCGGCGGCGCGTTCCATCAAGCTCGATCTGCCGCCCTTCACCCTGGTCGGCGCCACCACGCGGGCCGGCCTGCTGACGTCGCCGCTCCGGGACCGCTTCGGTATCGTGCAGCGCCTCGAGTTCTACGCGGTCGACGACCTCGCCCGCATCGTCGGCCGCAGCGCCGGGATCCTCGGTATCCCCATGGACGAAGGCGGGGCGGCGGAGATTGCCCGGCGTTCCCGGGGCACCCCGCGCATCGCCAACCGGCTGCTGCGGCGCGTGCGCGACTTCGCCGAGGTCCGCGGCGACGGCCGCATCGACGCCGGCACGGCAGACCGCGCCCTCGACATGCTCAGCGTCGACGCCGCGGGCTTCGACCACCTCGACCGGCGCCTGCTGCTCACGCTCATCGAGAAGTTCGACGGCGGCCCCGTCGGCATCGACAGCCTCGCCGCCTCGCTGTCGGAGGAGCGCGGTACCATCGAGGACGTGCTCGAACCCTACCTCATCCAGCAGGGCTTCATTATCCGCACGCCCCGCGGCCGCGTGGTCACCCGTAACGCCTACCTGCACTTCGGCCTCCCCGCTCCGGACCGCGGCGGTGACGTGCCGCCGCAGCCCGCCCTGCCCCTGGACGAGCCGGCGGATGACGAGACGTGAGCGGGGGTGAATTTTCCCTGCCGGTGCGTGTCTACATCGAGGACACGGATGCCGGCGGTATCGTCTACTACGTGAACTACCTGAAGTTCATGGAACGCGCCCGCACCGAGTACCTGCGCGAACTCGGCAGCGGCTGGGACAAGCTGCTGCCGGCGGGCCTCATGTTCGTGGTCCGCGATGCGGCGCTCACCTGGTATGCGCCGGCGCGGCTCGATGACCTGCTGGCCGTGACCGTGGTGCCGCGGCGGGTGGCCGGCGCCACCCTGGTGCTGGCCCAGGCCGTGTGCCGCGGCGGCGACACGCTGGTCAGCGGGGAGATCACCATCGCCTGCGTGGACGGCGCCACGCTGCGGCCGCGTCGCATCCCGCGCGACATGCTTGCTACACTGCGCGCCGTTACAACCGGGGAGTAGGGACTTGGAAGAACAGCTCAGCCTTCTGGACCTCGTGCTCAATGCGAGCTTCACCGTGCAGGCGGTCATGCTGCTCCTGCTCGCGGCGTCCGTGACCTCGTGGTACATGATCGCCCAGCGCGTTCTCTACTACCGCCAGAGCCTCGGCGACATGCTCGCCTTCGAGGACCAGTTCTGGTCCGGCATCGATCTCGCCGAGCTCTACCGGGAGGGCAACCAGCGCGCCGCCGACGGCGACACCATCCTCGGCATGGAGAGCATCTTCCGCGCGGGCTTCAAGGAGTTCTCCCGCCTGGCCAAGCAGTCCGACATGGACGCCGAGGCGGTGGTGGAGGGCGCCCGCCGGGCCATGCGCGTCGCCACCCTGCGCGAGGAGGAGCGGCTCGAGAAGAACCTGCCTTTCCTCGCCTCGGTGGGCTCCACCAGCCCCTACATCGGCCTTTTCGGCACCGTCTGGGGGATCATGCACTCCTTCCGCGGTCTGGCCAACGCGACCCAGGCCACCCTGGCCACGGTGGCGCCGGGCATTTCCGAAGCGCTGGTCGCCACGGCCATGGGCCTGTTCGCGGCCATCCCCGCGGTGATGGCCTACAACCGCTTCGCCGCCCGCGTGGACATGTTCGAAAACCGCTACGAGACCTTCGTGGACGAATTCTCGAGCATCCTCTACCGTCAGGCCTACGCCCTGCGCGGCCGTCCCCGGGAGGGCTGATCCGCGGTGGGCCGCCAGCGCAACAAGCACCGGCCCATGGCCGAGATCAACGTCGTGCCCTACATCGACGTGATGCTCGTGCTGCTGATCATCTTCATGGTGACCGCTCCCATGCTCATGCAGGGCGTGAAGGTGGAGCTGCCCGATGCCGCGGCGGAGCCGGTAGAGAACCAGGACAGCGAGCCGCTGATCGTGTCGGTGAACAGCGCCGGCCAGCTTTTCCTCAACCTGGGCGCGGACGAGGAGCGGCCCCTCTCGCTGGCCACCATCCAGCAGCGGGTGGGCGCGGTGATGCGCCGCAGCCCGGACAAGCCGGTGCTCGTCTGGGGTGACGAGGCCGTCCCCTACGGTGAAGTCGTCACCCTCATGGCGGCGCTGCAGGAGGCGGGTGCGCCCGCGGTCGGCCTGGTGACGGAAGACCCGCGATGAGCGCTTTGCTGGCGCCGGACGGCCCGGCCCTCAAGCTCCTGCCGGCGGCGGCGACCCTGGCCCTCCACGGGCTCCTGTTGCTGGCGCTTGCCGCGCGCTGGGAGTGGCAGCCCGAGCGGACCATCGAGGCGCGCACCATCACACCGAAAATCATCGAGGCGAAGCTGGTGACCCTGGACCAGCTCCGTCCGGAGCCGAAACCGAAGCCGAAGCCCCGGGCGAAGCCGGAGCCGCGGCAGCAGGCCGCCCCGAAGCCGAAACCGAAGCCTGCGGCGCAGCAGGCAAAGCCCGCACCGAAAACCGCACCGAAAACCACACCGAAAGCCGAGCCCCGGGCAGAGCCGAAGCCGGCCCCGAAAGCGGAACCGGAGCCGCGGGAGGAGCAGCGCATGAGCGCCGGGGAACTGGCGGCGCTGACGCGCAAGGAACTCGAAGCCGCGGTGGCCAGCGAGGAAGAGGCGCGTGTCGCCGTCACCGCCGAGGAAATGGCAGCCAGCTATGCCGCGCTCATCCAGCGCACCGTGATCGGCTACTGGAACCGTCCGCCCAGTGCCCGCAACGGCATGGAAGCGCTCCTGTCGGTGCAGCTCGTGCCCACGGGCGAGATTGTGAGCGTGACCGTGCTACGCTCCAGCGGTAACGCCGCGTTCGATCGCTCGGCGGTCAACGCGGTGGAGAAGGCCGGCAGCTTCCCGGAGCTGTCCAACCTGCCGACCCGCGAATTTGAAAAGACGTTCCGGCGTTTCCGCCTCCTGTTCAGACCCGAGGATCTTCGCTACTGATGACGATCACGAGACGTGTTGCCCGCCTTGCCAGTGTCCTGTGCCTGGCCTTTCTTGCGCCGCTCGCCGCCCGCGCGGAGCTGGTTATCGAGATTACCCAGGGGGTCGACGACCCGACGCCCATCGCCATCGTGCCGTTCGCCGGCACGGGCGCGATACCGGAGGACATCGCCGGGGTGGTGCAGGGCGACCTCGCCCGCAGCGGCCAGTTCGACCCGGTCGATCGCGGCGACATGCTGAGCCTGCCGAGCAGCGAGGCGGAGATCTTCTACCGGGACTGGCGCGCCATCGGCACCGAGTACCTGCTCATCGGCCGGGCGAGCGCGGCGGAGGAACTGCGCATCGACTACGCCCTCTACGACGTGAACCGCCAGCGCGAGGTCACCACCGGTACGGTGACCGGCCCGGTGAACGAGGCGCGCATGCTGGCCCACCGGGTGTCCGACGCGATCTACGAGCGGCTCACGGGCATCCCCGGTGCCTTCGCTACCCGCCTGCTTTACGTGTCCGTGACCCGCAACCCCGGCGGCAAGGACTACTACCGCCTCACGCTCGCCGACAGCGACGGTGCCCGGCCCATCGTCCTGCTCGAATCCCGGGAGCCGGTGATGGCCCCGACCTGGGCGCCGGATGCGAGCCAGGTCGCCTACGTGTCCTTCGAGACCGGCCGGCCGGCGATCTTCCGCCAGGACCTGCGTACCGGCGCCCGCGAGCAGCTCACCAACTTCAAGGGCCTGAACAGCTCCCCGGCCTGGTCGCCGGACGGCAATACGCTGGCCCTGGTGCTGTCCAAGGACGGCAGCCCCGACATCTACCTGCTCGACCTTGCCAGCAAGCGCCTCACGCGCATCACCCGGCACTACGCCATCGACACGGAACCGACCTGGATGCCGGATGGGAAATCGCTGCTGTTCACGTCCGATCGCGGCGGCAGGCCGCAGATTTACCGCTATAACCTGCAGTCAGGGATCACTGACCGGGTCACCTTCGAGGGCGTCTACAACGCCCGGGCCCGGGTCGCCCAGGACGGGCGCAACGTGGCCCTGGTGCACCAGCGGGAAGGGCAGTTCCACATCGCCATCCACGACCTGGTGACCGAGCGCCTGCATGTGCTGACGAGTACTGACCTGGACGAAAGTCCGAGTATCGCCCCCAATGGCTCTATGGTATTGTACGCCACGAAGCTGGGGGACCGTGGGATTCTCTCTGCAGTGTCCGTGGACGGTGGCGTCAAGTTCCGTCTGCCGGCACGCAGCGGTGACGTCCGCGAGCCGGCCTGGTCGCCGTACATCAGCCCGTGAGCGCCCGACAGCGCGGCCGCTCCAACAACGATACGAAGGGAAGGAAAACCGCTATGAACCATCTGCCCGTCGCCGGCAAGGTACTCACCCTGCTGTTTACTGCCGCATTCCTCGTTGCCTGCTCCGGCTCCGGCAGCAAGGAAGACGAAGCCGCTGCCGAGGCTGCACGCCAGGCAGAGATCGCCGCGGCGGAAGCCGCCCGGGAAGCGGAGCGCCAGGCTGCCGAGGCGGCCGCCGCCGAGCAGCGTGAACTCGAGCAGGCCGCGATGGCCGCCGGCACCGTGTTCTACTTCGACTTCGACAGCTCCGTGCTCAAGCCGGAGGCCCAGCAGGCGCTGGATGCCCACATCGCGCTGCTGAAGACCACTGACGAGAGCGTCCGCCTTGAGGGTCATACCGACGAGCGCGGCACCCGCGACTACAACATGGCGCTTGGTGAGCGCCGGGCCAATGCCGTGCGCGACTACATGGTCGTCAACGGCATCGCCAGCTACCGCATCGAGACCATCAGCTACGGCGAAGAGAAGCCGGTCGCCTATGGTTCCGGCGAGGCGAACTGGTCCCAGAACCGCCGCGTGGAGCTGGTGAAGTAAGCGACAGCGTAACGCGATGCGGTATCGAGCACCCAAGCTGTTCCTGACCGGGCTGGCCCTTGTGGCCGGCCCGGTGTCCTTTGGGGCCCTGGGGCAGGACTACATCGATGTCGAGGCCGAGCGCGCCCGCGCTGGCAGCAGCGCGGCCCAGCCGACGCCTGCCCGCAGCTACGGGCTGGACAGCAGTGCGGCACCGGCCACCGTCAGCCGTGCGCCGGCGCCGGCCGGCAACAGCGAACAGACCATCGGTAATCTCTTTATCCAGCTGCAGCGGCTGCAGCAGGAAGTCATGCAGCTGAACGGCAAGGTCGAAGAGCAGGCCTACGAGATCCGCCGGCTGAAGGAACAGAGCCTCGAGCGCTACCTCGACCTGGACCGGCGCCTTGCCGGCGGCGGCGCGCCCACCGGCAGCAGCAGCGGCGAGAACCCGGTCACCAGCACGCCGGCCGGCAGCGGCACCAGCGAGGCGGCCGAGCAGCCCGGCGAGGGCGATGCCTACCGCGCCGCTTACGCGCTGGTACGCAACCAGGAGTTCGGTGACGCCGTCGCCGCCTTCAAGCAGTTCCTCGAGCGCTTCCCGGACGGCCGCTACGCGCCCAATGCCCACTACTGGCTCGGTGAACTCTACCTCGTGCTGCAGCCGCCGGACCCGGAAGCAGCGCGGCAGTCCTTCATGCTCCTCCTCGACCAGTACCCGGGTAACGCCAAGGAGCCCGACGCCCTCTACAAACTGGGGCGCGTGCACTACATCAAGGGCAACCGGGACCGCTCGAGGGAATTCCTGGACCGGGTGATCCGCGAGTACCCGGAAAGCTCCGCTGCGGGGCTGGCCAAGGAATTCATCCAGCAGAATCTCTGAGCGGTTCAGCCATGACCGCCGCCGTGGACCCCAGCGCAACGACCCTGCGCATCACCGAAATCTTCCATTCGCTCCAGGGCGAGGCACGCACCGTGGGCCTGCCCACCGTCTTCGTGCGCCTTACCGGCTGCCCGCTGCGCTGTGTCTACTGCGATACGGCCTACGCCTTCAGTGGCGGCGAGCTTTGGACGCAGGAGCGGGTCCTCGACACCGTCGCCGGCTACGGCGCGCGCTACGTCACGGTCACCGGCGGGGAACCGCTGGCGCAGCCCGCCTGCCTGCCGCTCCTCGCGGCCCTCTGTGACGCCGGCTACGAGGTCTCCCTGGAAACCAGCGGCGCCATGCCGGTGGGGGACGTGGACCGGCGCGTAGTGAAGGTGCTCGACCTGAAGACACCGGCCTCCGGGGAGATGGCGCGCAATGACTACGGCAATATCGAGCACCTGACCGCGCAGGACCAGGTCAAGTTCGTGATCTGCGACCGTGCCGATTACGACTGGGCCCGCTTCAAGCTGGACGAGTACCGCCTGGCCGAGCGCGCCGGCGACGTTCTCTTTTCCCCCAGCCACGGCCAGCAGGACGCCCGGGAACTTGCCGAGTGGATCCTGGCGGACCGGTTGCCGGTGCGCCTGCAGCTGCAGCTGCACAAGCTCCTCTGGAACGACGAGCCGGGGCACTGAGGGCCATGGAGAAGCGCGCCGTTATCCTGACCTCCGGTGGCCTGGATTCCACCACCGTGCTCGCCATGGCCCGGGCCGAGGGCTACGCCTGCTACACCCTGAGCTTCGACTACGGCCAGCGCCACCGCGCCGAGCTCAACGCCGCGGCGCGGGTCTCCGCGGCGCTCGGCGACGTCGCGCACAAGGTGGTGTCGCTGAACCTCGACAGTATCGGCGGCTCGGCGCTGACGGACGAGGCCATCGCGGTGCCCGAAGAAGCGACCGAGGGCATCCCGGTCACCTACGTGCCGGCCCGCAACACGGTCTTCCTCGCCATCGCCCTCGGCTGGGCGGAGGTACTCGACGCCCGCGACATCTTCATCGGCGTCAACGCCGTGGACTACTCCGGCTACCCGGACTGTCGTCCGGCCTTTATCGAGGCCTTCGAGCGCGTCGCCAACCTCGCTACGCGCGTGGGCGTCGAAGAGGGTGGCATCCGCGTACGCGCGCCGCTCATGGATCTGGGCAAGGACGCGATCATCCGCCGCGGCATCGAGCTCGGGGTCGATTACGCGCTCACGGTGTCCTGCTACCAGGCCACCGACGACGGCCTGGCCTGCGGCCGCTGCGACGCCTGCCGCCTGCGCCGCGAGGGTTTCGAGGCCGCCGGCGTGGCGGACCCGACGCGCTATGCCTGAGGCCGGGATCACGCATCGAATTTACCCTTGTGTTTTGCCGGTAAATCCGTAAGATACGCGCCTCACTCGGTGCTCAGGCAATCGCCCCGCCGAGGCCCTTCCCGGGCCGTTAGCTCAGTTGGTAGAGCAGTTGGCTTTTAACCAATTGGTCGCTGGTTCGAATCCAGCACGGCCCACCAATTCCACCTTTTTGTATCAGATGCTTAGCGCGATGACGCGCTCAGCGTCCTGTGTCTCAGCACAACCAGTGCCGGAGTTTTGCCGGACTTTCCTTCACACACCCTGTTTGCTGCCTTGATGAGTTCCTCCAACTCCGGCGCTGAATAGTGCGTGGTGATATCGCCGTTCCTGTGGCCCAGCAATATTTTCCGGGTTTCCAATGGCACTCCTGCCGCGCGTAAACGACGACCGAAGGTGTGTTTCAGGTCGTGCACACGGATGGGCATATCCAGCTTGCGCCGAACCGACTTCCAGCCATTGTTGTTGATGCTGCGCACTGGTCGGCCGTAGTAAGTGAAGACGCGCTCCGGGTGTTGCCCACGCACGCCTTCGATCACTGACTTTGCTACCCGATTCAGTACCACCAACCGATCCTCCCGGTTCTTGACCTTCTCTCCTGGAATGAGAAACACCGCGGTGCCCAGTTCCGGCACATCGATCTCCCAATCCCACCGCAAGCTACAGACCTCGCCGTCGCGGCACCCGGTATTTACCTTGAACAGACACATCCTGCTCAGGTGATCCGGCAGCGCCTTGAACAACCGGTGTTGCTCTTCCCAACTCAGCGGGTAGGGGCGCCGTGCATCGTTCAGCGGCAACAGCTGGATCAATGGCGCCGACTCCAGCCAGGTCAAACCGTGTTCATCGCGCCACAGCCGGGCACTCAGGTTGAGTACCCTGCGTACCGTGGCCAGGGCGCCGTTCACGGTCTTGTTCTTCTTGCCCTCCTTCTTCCTTCTATCTATATACGCTTGCAGTGTGCCCATGTGGACCTGATACAACGGCAGTTCACCGATGTAGGGGTCCAGCTCTTTCAGATGGAAGGCGTAGGTTCGGATGGTAGCGAGGTGGGTGTTCTCCTCAAGGAAGCGCGTGGCTGCCTCGCGAAAAATGCGCACCGGCCGTATTCCAAATACTGACGCCTGCCTGATCTGCTCAATGCGGCGGGCCAACATCAGCTCCGCCGCTTTGAGTTCACTCGTTCCAGTGCTTTCGTGAATGCGGTGGCCGAGGACCTGCTTGTCGATATGCCAGATCCCGCCCCGGTTCCGTAGCCCGGAGTTTCGATTGCGTCCCATACTTCATCTCCTCGATTCAGTGGGGGACGCCCGTTGCACCGCATATAGTGGTCCACCCAGGCATCCATTTCAAGGCGGTCGAAGGCGACGCCCTGTCGGCCGATGGCAATTTCGGTCAGGGCTGGGCGCACCTCCCGGTTAAAGCGGTTGCGGTCCATGCCCAAGTAGATCGGGGCGTCGCGAAGGCGTATCAGGCGGGGTTGGATTTGCATCGCTATCGGCCCAGGTAGACTGCGGTAATCTGTTCCCTGACATGGCCCAGCTCCACGCTGATAGTCAGCCGAACCCGCTGATCGATATCCCTTTGCGACTTGGTGAGCTGCACTCTGGAAGGTCCACCGCAATGAGGGGACTGCCAGCCGGTGAGTTCCAGGTAGCGTTGCTGGGCATAGGCATGGCGCAGGCCATGCATTTTCGATAGCCCGGCATTGGCGGTGTGGCGCTCGTAGATTCTCAGTTGCTCAATATAGTTGCGGCCCCCGGGAATCAGGGAACCCAGGCCGGCCAGTCGTTTGGCTTCTTCCAGCACGGCTCGCTGCTCAGGGGTGCGGATGGGTACCGTGCGTTCCCGGCCGCCCTTGGTCCAACTGGACTTCAGTTGCATGTGATCTCCGCGATCCGCCCAGCGGGGCTGGATCTTCAGGGCTTCCTCTCGTCTTAATCCGAAGGCCTGTTGCAGGCGCAGGCTCATGCGTACGTGTTCATCCTTGACCTGAGCGAGCTGTTCCTCCGCCAGGTCTTTTGCTTTGCTCTCATGGGACACGAACTGCCGGTCCGGAATTCCATAGAAGTCATTGGCGCTGGCCACCACGGCCCGCTTGTTCACCTTCTCAGCCCACCAGCGTAAACAACTCATCCGGTTCTTGATGGTCCCGGGGGAGAGGTTTTGTTGCAGCCACTGATCCACCAGCGCCTGGACATGCTTTTGTTTGAGCGACGTGGCCTTCAGTTGTCTGAAGCCCAGGTCATGTAACTGGTTGGCAATGGCGCTGAGCTGTCTTTCCCGACCCACGCGCGTTTCGAAGCTGCCCTCATGGCTGTGCTTGCATAACAGTTTCAGTTGGTAGTTCAGGTCTCGCATAGTGCTGTTTCCTTCGGTGAGTGTTTCTGATCACCTGGCAACAGAAGCTGCGCAGGTCCGCCTAGCGGTACGATCACGGGACACCAATCCCGGTTGACCTGAATGTGTCTGGCCCTAGACAACACGGTGTGTTTTCGAATGAAAACTGGCCCGTGCAAACCAACGGTTATCCAGCCAAAGGCTGGAGTGGACTTACCTCCTTATGTGAAAAGAGCAGAACGCACTGACCGCCAGTGCGTTTGCAGAGTTGAAGAAACTGTAGATACGTCAGGGCACAAGCGCCCTGACATCAACAGCAGTTATGGAGCAGATCCCCGTATCTAGGGGGAGAGGTTAGAAAGAGCGATACCCTACGATGCGGCACCGCGATGGTTCGAAGATGGACCCGGTCATGACTGACCGCTGCGTCAATAAAGGTCCGAAGGGACGCATTCAGCAGATTCCAATAACGCCGGAAACTACCTACCCCGTTTGCTTTCGCAAGGTGGGGTCTTCCTTACCACTTTAAGCGCAGTGGCAGCGACAAAATTCTGTGTTGGAGCCTACTATACGAACCCAAAATACGGCTGTCACAGAAAACTCGACCGGAATCGGAAGTGCTTTTTATCGAACGTCTGGCGCTGTGGTAGTCAGTACCTGGTCGGGGAAGCGACTTCTGAGGTAGCAAGCGCGAGTTCGAGCCCGCAAATTCGCAAGTTTAGGTGCTTCATGGAGTGGGTCCAGTGGAACCACTCCTGAATTCGCATGGAGCAGAAGTGTTGCTGCGTTTATTGCCGGAATGCGCGGGCGCCCACGTCACTACCCGCTGCGCCTGGCAGTGACTTGAGCGCATCCGCTTACCGGCTGCAAATTGCCCTCTGACTCATTCAGCCGCCGAGTTTCTCTCCCGTCTGGCCCGCCGACGCGAGCGTACACGGGCCAGATCTGATGTCCTAAAGCAGTTTCACCGCGCGCTTCAGACGTGGCATTCCTCGTGCTGCCGCCCCAATCTGGCTCGTTCCGCACAATGGAGATCCGAGACGGAACCACCA
>CAJWWA010000019.1 GCA_913048495.1 uncultured Halieaceae bacterium | reverse complement strand
GGGTTCGATTGCACTATTCACATCGGGTGCCGCACATTTTTGCCACATCAGAGCCATACGGCAAAAATATGGCCAAAGAGTTATAATTCATCGTATGAATAAAGGCGGGCACGCCTGACACGCATTATATGAAAAACCTCAACCAAATTGATCTCAATCTGCTGGTTTATCTGGAGGTACTGCTGCGCGAGCGCAATGTGACCCAGGCCGCAAATCAACTAGGGCTGTCACAGCCAGCAATGAGTAACGGGCTTCGAAGACTGCGCGCGCTGTTTGACGACCCGCTCCTGGTGCGCACCTCCGAGGGCATGACTCCCACCGAACGCGCGCTGGAGCTTGAACCGCTGGTCAAGGAAATTCTTTTAGGCGTCGATCGCGCCATGCAGCCCGCCACTGAGTTCGAGCCGGGCGAGGCGCAGATGGTGGTGCGCATCATGGCCAGCGACTATGCCGAGTCCACACTCTTTCCCGCGGTGCTCACACAACTCCGCGAACACGCCCCCGGTATCACCCTCGACATCACGAACCCCTCGGATGTGAGCTTTCTGGATGTGGAGCGCGGCAAGGTCGACATGGTCATCAACCGCTTCGACGCCATGCCCCAGTCCTTCCACCAGATCCACCTGTGGAGCGACAGCTTCTCCTGCCTGCTGAGCCCCGAGAACGAGCTGCTCAAGGACTTCACCCTGGAGAACTACCTGAAGGCGGACCACGTGTGGGTGAGCAAGACCGGCATGGGCGTCGGCGTGGGCGTGGACCCGGACGACGTGCAGCGCCTGGGCTGGGTGGACGCCGCGCTGAACCGGCTGGGCAAGAAGCGGCAGATCCGCGTGTTCACGCGGCACTACCAGGCCGCCATGACCCTGGCCGAGCAGAACGACCTGGTGGTCACCCTGCCCACCCGCGCCGCTCTCCTCAAGCGCGACAACCCCCGAGTGGTGCTGCGCGAGCCGCCGCTGGAAATCCCGCCGCTGGAGCTGAAGATGGCCTGGAGCCCGCTGCTGCAGCACAACCCGGCCAACCGCTGGCTGCGCAAGGTGATCGTGGACACGGCGCGGGCGCTCGCCGGGGAACCGCCGCCGGCCTGAGCAGCATTCAGCGGGCTTATGCCCGCGATAAAAGCCATAGCCTTGGGAAATCCCGCCGCATTCCCTAGACTTCACGGTCTCTCAATGACAGGAAGCCCAGCCATGACCGAGCGCGTCACCCGCAGCGGCCTGCAGGTCGCCACTCCCCTCGCCGAGCTCCTCGAGAATGCCATCGCCCCCGGCACCGGGGTGGACCCGGCGGACTTCTGGCAGGCCCTGGCGCAGCTGCTCGCCGACTTCGGCCCGCGAAACCGCGAGCTGCTGGCGATCCGGGAAACCATGCAGCAGCAGATCGACGACTGGCACCGGGCGAACCCGGGGCGGGACTACGACCGCGCCGCCTACCGCGCCTTCCTCGAGGAGATCGGCTACCTGCTCCCCGACCCCGCCCCCTTCACGGTGACCACGGAGAACGTGGACGCGGAAGTCGCCACCCTCGCCGGCCCGCAGCTGGTGGTGCCGGTGATGAACGCGCGCTATGCCCTGAACGCCGCCAACGCGCGCTGGGGCAGCCTTTACGATGCGCTCTACGGCACGGACGTGATCCCCGAAGACGACGGCGCCGAGCGCGCCGGCGGCTACAACCCGGTGCGCGGCGCCAAGGTCATCGCCTTCGCCCGCGACTTCCTCGACCGCTACTGCCCGCTCGCAAGCGGCAGCCACACCGATGCCACCGCCTACCGCGTGGTCGACGGCGCACTGGTCGTCAGCCTCGGCGACAGCCAGAGCGGCCTCGCCGACCCGGCGCAATTCCGCGGCTACCAGGGCGATGCGACCGCGCCGGGCGCCGTGCTCCTCGTGCACAACGGCCTGCATATCGAGATCCAGGTCGACCGGGACAGCCCCATCGGCCGCGACGACGCCGCCGGCGTGAAGGACGTGGTGCTGGAGGCGGCGCTGACCACCATCCAGGACTGCGAGGACTCCGTCGCCGCCGTCGACGCCGAGGACAAGTGCGTGGTCTACGGCAACTGGCTGGGCCTGATGAAGGGCGACCTGGCGGACAGCTTCGACAAGGGCGGCAAAACGGTCACCCGCCGCTTGAACGCCGACCGCGAGTACACCGGCGCCGACGGCGAACCCCTGGTGCTGCCCGGGCGCAGCCTCATGTTCGTGCGCAACGTCGGCCACCTGATGACCAACAACGCCATCCTCGACGGCGATGGCAACGAGATTCCCGAGGGCATCATGGACGGCCTGTTCACGGCGCTCATCGCCGTGCATGACCTCGAGCGCCGCGAAGGCCTTGGCAACAGCCGCCACGGCAGCGTCTACATCGTGAAGCCGAAGATGCATGGCCCGGACGAAGTCAGCTTTACCGTCGACCTCTTCGACCGCATCGAGGATGCGCTGGGTCTCGCCCGCAACACCCTCAAGCTCGGCATCATGGACGAGGAGCGGCGCACCACCATCAACCTCGCCGAGTGCATCCGCCGCGCCAGCGAGCGGGTGGTGTTCATCAACACGGGCTTCCTCGACCGCACCGGTGACGAGATTCACACCAGCATGGAAGCCGGCGCCATGACGCCCAAGGGCGACATGAAGAGCGAGCGCTGGATCAATGCCTACGAGGACCGCAACGTCGACGTGGGCCTGGCCTGCGGCCTGCCGGGGCACGCGCAGATCGGCAAGGGCATGTGGGCCATGCCGGACCTGATGGCCGCCATGCTCGAGGCGAAAATCGGCCACCCGAAGGCCGGCGCGACCACCGCCTGGGTCCCCTCACCCACCGCCGCGACGCTGCACGCCATCCACTACCACGCGGTGAACGTGGCCGAGCGGCAGCAGGAGCTCGCCAGCCGCACGGCCGCCTCCCTCGACGACGTGCTGGAGATTCCCCTGCGCGGCGCCGAGGGGCTGGACGCCACCGCCATCCAGCGCGAGCTGGACAACAACTGCCAGGGCATCCTCGGCTACGTGGTGCGCTGGGTGGACCAGGGCGTGGGCTGCTCCAAGGTACCGGACATCAACGACGTGGGCCTGATGGAAGACCGCGCCACGCTGCGCATCTCCAGCCAGCACATCGCCAACTGGCTGCACCACGGCGTGGTGAGCGAGGCACAGGTGCGCGAAACGCTGGAGCGGATGGCCGCGGTAGTGGACCAGCAGAACGCCGGCGACCCGGCGTACCGGGCGATGGCGCCCGGCTTCGACGACAGCGTCGCCTTCCAGGCGGCCTGTGACCTGGTATTCCTGGGGCGGGAGCAGCCCTCCGGCTACACCGAGCCCGTCCTCCACGCCCGCCGCCGCGAGGCCAAGGCAAAGTTCGGCGGCTGATACCGCCGCACCTCGTCTGGGCAAACACTGTGGGAGCGGCGCCCCGCCGCGACAACGCCCGGGTCAATCAGCAACCCCGGTCGGCGCGAGGGCGCGCCTCCCACAACACCCGACATGCTTACTGTGGGAGCGACGCCGGCCGCAAGGCCGGCCCCGCAACCCTCTAAGCCGAAGCCCTCAAAGCCGCCTTCCCAAGCGCCTCCCGCGGCGCCACGTACTCATACCCCAGCGCCTCGGCCACTGCATCAAAGGTCACCATGCCCTCATGCACATTCAGCCCGCGCAGCAGGTGCTCATTCCCCAGCAACGCCTCTACGACCCCTTTGTTCGCCAGCTGCGCCACGTAAGGCAGCGTCGCATTGGTCAGCGCCTGCGTCGCCGTGCGCGCCACCGCACCGGGCATATTGGCCACGCAGTAGTGCACGACATCATCAACGACGTAGGTCGGCGCATCGTGCGTCGTCGGCCGCGAGGTCTCGAAACAACCGCCCTGGTCGATGGCCACATCCACCAGCACGGCACCGGGCTTCATCCGCGACACCAGCTCACGGCTGATGAGCTTCGGCGCTGCCGCACCGGGGATCAGCACCGCACCGATCACCAGGTCCGCCTCCACCGCCAGGCGCTCAATCGCCTCGCGGGTCGAGTACACCGTCTTGAGACGCCCGCCGTAGAACTCGTCCAGCTCCTTGAGCCGCTCCACGTTGCGGTCGAGGATCGTCACGTCGGCACCGAGGCCCATGGCCATGCGCGCCGCGTTCGTCCCTACCACGCCGCCGCCGATCACCAGCACGCGCGCCGGCTCCACGCCGGGCACGCCACCGAGTAACGTCCCGTTGCCGCCCTGCGCCTTCTCCAGGCTGTGACAGCCGGCCTGCACCGACATCCTTCCTGCCACCTCGCTCATGGGCGCGAGCAGCGGCAGGCTGTTGTAGGGTCCGGTGACCGTCTCGTAGGCAATGCAGGTGGCGCCGCTGGCAACGAGCAGCTTTGTCTGCTCCGGGTCCGGCGCGAGGTGCAGGTAGGTAAAGAGCGCCTGGCCACGCTTGAGCTGCCGGCACTCCTCCGGCTGCGGCTCCTTCACCTTCACCACCAGCTCGGCGCGCTCAAAAATCTCGCCCGCCGTGGCCACCAGCTCGGCCCCCGCGGCACGGTACTGCTCGTCGGCAAAGCCGATGGCGGCACCGCCGCCGGCCTCGATCATCACCTCGTGACCATGGTCCACGAGCTCCGTCACGCCAGCGGGCGTGAGGCCGATGCGGTATTCGTGGTTCTTGATTTCCTTCGGGACACCGATGAGCACGGGCTTTTCTCCATAGCGAACGTCAACCGCGAGCCGCTAAGGCCCACTCTTGCCCCAACTCTAGCTCCGGACCTTTAGACGCTTCCGCTATATCTTTTATCTTGAAGCAGTTAGTTCAACTATTTCTCGAGCTTCACGATAGAATTTAGCCTAGAATATAACCAAAAGGCGCGAACCAGGTCGCCCAAATAACGGAACGCAGCAATGGACAAGAAGCTTCACCAGCTGGGCCGCATCGACCGCAACATCCTGCGGGCCCTGCAACGCAACGGCAGGCTCAGCATCGCCGCGCTGGCCCGGGAAGTGGGACTGACCACGACCCCCTGCAAAGAGCGCGTACGCCGCCTCGAGCGGGAAGGCGCCATCCGCGGCTACCACGCCCGCCTCGACCCCACCTGGCTCAATGCTGCACTGGTCGTGTTCGTACAGATCCGCCTGAACCGCACATCGCAGGATATCTTCGAGGAATTCACGCGCAGCGCGAGCGCGCTGCCGGAGGTGCAGGAGTGCTACCTCGTCTCCGGAAACTTCGACTACCTGATCAAGGCGCGGGTGGCGGATATGGATGCGTACCGGAAGTTCCTGGGGGAGACGCTGCTGACACTGCCGGGGGTGCAGGAGTCGACGAGTTATGTGGCGATGGAGCAGGTGAAGGAGACGTTGGAGTTGCCGGTGCCGTACTAAGCTGCCGCGCTCAGTGCAATGAAGGGGCCTTCAGTAGAGGCCTAGTACTCCCTGGACACAACACACCTATGGCCACAAGTCGACGGTATAGCGCACATGCGCATCAGCACTCAGGAGCCAAGCAACACTCTGCGTAGAGTTATTTTCGCGGTACAGTGCTAGACTCCTTCTCGACTTATCTGAACGGCTGATTTAATAACGCCGCCGAAACGGGCGCAGCCTTTTTTCGGGGTGCCAAACCAGACAATGGCGCGCTTCACCCCACAAGAAGACAAACCACGCCTTTTGGTGCTTGCGTCAACCTATCCACGCTGGTCCGGCGATCACGAACCAGGGTTTGTGCATGAATTGGCACGCAGGCTGAACGACCATTTCGAAGTTCATGTTCTCGCACCTCACGCACCCGGCGCGCGCAGGAGAGAAATTCTGGATGGGGTGTCGGTAGAACGCTTCCGTTACGCGCCCACGCAACTACAGACGCTCATCGGCGACGGTGGAATTTTGAGCAACCTTGGCAGCGACCGCTGGAAGTGGCTTCTGCTACCACCTTTTTTCTTAGGCCAGTTGTTTGCAACATTCAGGGCGCGCCTACGGCTCCGACCGCACATCGTTCACGCACACTGGATACTACCGCAGGGGCTGACAATCGCCTTTGTAAATCAGTTCTTTCGGACACCTTTCGTCCTCACTGCACATGGGGCAGATCTGTTTGCCTTAAGAGGCTCTCTGTTTCGGCTCATCAAGCGCTGGGTGTGCACCCAGGCCGCAACGATTACTGTTGTAAGCGAGGCAATGGCAAGTGCTATCAGTGAGTTAAATATCCCTGACGGTAAAGCGCTTGTCAGACCAATGGGCGCAGACCTAGAAGTGCGCTTTACCCCTGATCCCACAGTAGAGAGGATTCCAAAACAACTTCTTTTTGTAGGACGGCTGGTGGAGAAGAAAGGGGTAAGGTACCTGCTTCAAGCACTGCCACTCATTACTGAGCAGCATCCCGACGTTACGCTAACTATTGTGGGATTCGGGCCCGAGGAACAGCCGCTCAGGGAGATGGCGGCGAGGCTAGGCATCAGCGGTAGAGTGAGCTTTCTCGGTGCCGTTCCACAGGAATCACTGCCAAAGCTTTACCGCCAGTGCGGGCTATTCGTGGCGCCGTTCGCCCCGGCTCAGAGCGGGGACCAGGAGGGCCTCGGTTTGGTATTGGTGGAAGCACTAGGTTGTGGCTGCCCGGTGCTGGCGGGAGACGTAGCTGCGGTTCGGGATGTATTGCCCGACAGTAGGCAGAGAGTGCGACCGGCAAACCCTCCGGCGCTGGCAAGCGCAGTGTCGGAGATACTCTCACTCTCTAGCGCAGAATTGATAGAGCGATACGAACCACTTTTCCAACAGAGTCTTCATAGGTTTTCCTGGTCCAACGTCAGCGATGGCTACGCCAAGCTATTAAATGAGGCTGTCGCAACAAGTGCGCGTGAAAAGCAGAAATCGAGAGAGCAATGAAACGCGAAGTGCCGGCTTGTGCTAGCTTTTATGTATGCGCGGCAAGGAACCGAGTGCATAGTTGACAATGGATTTTAGAGAGGCATCCCTCAAACCCATCGTCTCTATCTGCATCGCCAACTACAACGGCGATGCCGTCCTGGAGGGCTGCGTTTCCTCCGTAATGGCACAGATCACCGACTTTCCGGTAGAGATTCTCATCCACGACGACTGCTCCAGCGACGACTCGGTGGCCATCCTCAAGGAGCGCTATCCGAACGTTACGCTGCTGACCTCGGTAACAAACGTCGGCTTCTGCACCAGCAATAACCGGATGGCGGCCGCGGCGCGCGGCGACTACCTGCTCCTGCTCAACAACGACACACGCCTGCACGCAGGGGCTCTGCAGACGTTGTTAAACTTCCAGAAGGAAAACCCGGATGCAGGCATACTCACGCTTCCCCAGTACGACATGCAGACCGGCGAGCTACTGGACCGCGGGATGTTCATGGATATTTTTGGCAACCCGATCCCCAATTCCGAACCAGGGACGCGCGAGGTGGCTATGGTCATGGGGAGTTGCCTATGGATTGCCCGCGAACTCTGGGTGGACATTGGGGGATTCCCCGACTGGTTTGGCTCTATCGCGGAGGATATGTACCTGTGCTGCTGCGCGAGGCTTATGGGGCGGTACGTGGGAGCGATCGATGAGAGCGGCTACGACCATGCGGTCGGCTACTCTTTCGGCGGTGGAAAGGTAAAGGATCAGAAGCTTCAGAGCTCCTTGCACCGGCGTGCATTGAGCGAGCTCAACAAAAACCGTGTGATCGCAATCTGCTATCCGGGCAGCAGCGTGATGCTGCTGTTGCCCCACCTTTTGCTGCTGCTCGTTGAGGGGATCATTCTCAGTGTAATTCGTTGGAACCCGGCGCTCCTTTGGCGCATTTATCTGCCAGCAATTTTGGAGCCTATACGTGACCGCCGGAGGCTGTGCGACTTGCGTCGTGACGTTCAGCGGAGACGCGGTATCAGCTTTGGCGAGTTCTTCGCTCCGTTCCGGCTGCTACACCATAAAATCTCGTTGCTTTGGGCGTATGGCATTCCAGAAGTACGGTGAAGGTGAGTGCGCCCCGCGGATGCAATGAATGGAACCTATTGAAAAGCTGAGTGGATCTCTGTGGGAGGCTGATGTTTGAAGCTCACCATCATCATTCCGACGTTTAACGCTTCGGCGCATATCGAAGCATGTATCAACTCAATCTTAGCCACGGTTGGCAGCTGCCTGGGAGAAACCGTAGCAATCAGAGTTCAGGACGGGGCATCGACGGACGATACCATCAAGATCGCAAACGGCTTGGCAATCCCCGAAATTGAAGTCAGCGTTCAAGAGGACGCCGGTGTCTACGACGCCATGAATCAGGCTGTGATGGCCTGCCGGTCCGACTGGGTCTATTTCCTTGGTGCAGACGACCGTTTATTACCCGGCTTCGCACCATGCCTTGATTCGCTCGTAGACTTGGGCAAAGTCTACTATGCAAACACTATCTTCTCCGGAGACGGCCGACGTTACGACGGTCCTTTCGGCCCTTTTAAGTTGATCTATCGAAACATCTGCCACCAAGGCATGTTTTTCCCGAGAGACCTGTTGGCAAGCACACCGTTTAGCCTGAGGTTTCCCGTCTTCGCAGACTGGGCCAAGAACATCGAGTTGATGGCGGCTGTTCCCTACCAGTATCTGCCACTCGATGTTTGCTTGTACAACAGCACCTCCGGCATCAGTCGACACAGGCACGACAGAGAATTCGAGCGAGCAAAAGGCCACTTGTTCAGAGAACACTACGGATTAGCCCACGAGTTCCTTTCTAGAACAGCCTGGCTTCCTACATGGGTGTACAAGACTCTGGGCCGCCCAACAGCGAGAGGATACCAATCGGAGGAACAGTGATCTGCCCAGAGCTTCCTATTCACCCATTTCTACCACCCTCGACGATTCGATGGGCGCATCGTTTGCTTTATCACTAGAGGCTTGCGGTCCAGCGGCGCTCGCGCAACAATGCCCGCATGGAGAATAAAGCCATTAAATTCATAACGTTATCTTCAACACTGCGACCAGGCTGCGGGCCGATTAGGCAGTGAGCCAGTCCCCAGCGGCACTGCTGAGCAGCGTGGCGGCCCGTTATCCGGAATTGGGGGGCATACTTGAGAACGCGGGCTGGCTCACCGGCTCGCGAATCCTTCGGCTGCTGCTGAGCCTATTCGTGGTCGCCGTTATGGCGCGCTACCTAGGGCCTGCACAGTACGGTGTGCTGCATTTCGCGCTCGCTATAGTCGCAATCGTTTCCAGCGTCGCCGGGCTGGGGCTACAGGGCGTGATTGTTCGTAGCCTAGTTCGAGACGAGGATTCGGCGGGTACCCTGCTGGGTAGTGCGCTGATGCTACGACTGGGTAGTGGGGCTCTTGGCTCGCTCACCTGTATGGCCATCGCCCTGCTCATCGAAAACCCGGACATACGCCAAGTGATGTCGCTGCTCGCGGTGATGGTCCTACTGGGCAGTAGCGAGATCCTGGCCTTCTGGTTTGAGGCCAGGGTCAAGTCACGGCCGATTATCATCGTGCAGCTGCTGGCTTTCGGCTGTGCAGCGATATCGAAACTTTGCCTGGTTCTGTGGCAGGCGGAGCTAGCCCTGTTCGGTTTAGTGTTTGTACTGGAATCGCTATTAGTAGCACTAGGCACCGTCCGCGTATTCTCACAAGTGTTTCCCACGGGGATGCAACTGCGCGTCAACACCGCGGTTATGCGCCAGCTCGTGCGCGACAGCTGGCCGCTTCTGGTCTCGTCAATGGCGATCATCATCTACACCCGAGCTGACCAAGTCATGCTGGGGCAAATCGCCGGATCCGCAGGGGTGGGCCAGTATTCCGCGGCCCTGAGTATCAGTGAGTTCTGGTACTTGCTAATTGTCGCCTTCTCGACCTCGGTGATGCCCGGCATCATTCGACTTCACAGCGAAAATCGCCACTTATTCCTAGAACGCATCCAGCTCACGCTGGACGCAATGGTATCCGTTACCACAGTCGTTGTGCTTGCACTGAGCCTGCTGGCGCCTATTATCGTCGACCTGCTATTTGGACCCGCCTATCAGGAAGCCGGCACAGTGCTGGCCATACACGCATGGACCAGTATCTTTGTCGTTTGGGGCGTCATCAGCAATGGCTGGCACCTAGCGGAGGACCGGCAGCGTCTCGCCATGGAGAGGGCACTGCTGGGCGCGGCTGCCAATATCGGACTCAATCTGGTGCTCATCCCACGCTACGGCCCTGCCGGCGCGGCTGTGGCCACACTATGCGCACAGCTGTTTGCCACAATGGGGTTCGACCTGCTGCGCGCCGAGACCCGCGCAATGCTACGTATGAAGATGTTGTCATTACACCTACCGCACCTGCTTGCCCAGTACAGGATATTGCGGAGGGCCAGCTCATGACTGAGTGCGCGCCAGTCCTGATGCTGGTATTCAACAGGCCGGCTGAAACTGCCCGGGTTTTCGAGGCGATCAGGCAAGCGCGTCCTTCGCGCCTTTATATTGCCGCAGACGGCCCACGTCCAAACCGCCCGGGTGAATTAGAGCAATGCAATGAGGTTCGCGAGAGCGTTGTGGCAGTCGACTGGCCCTGTACGTTACAGACTCTGTTCCGCGAAGAAAATCTCGGCTGCAAAAACGCCGTGTCAGGTGCAATCAGCTGGTTCTTTGAGCAGGAACCTGCCGGTATCGTGCTCGAGGACGATTGCCTGCCCCATCCAGACTTTTTCCCATACTGCAGCGCCTTGCTGGAGCGCTATGCAGAAGATAGACGGGTCGCAATGATCACCGGCGACAATTTCCAGGAGGGCCAACGCCGAGGGGAGGCTGCCTACTATTTTTCCCGCTATCCGCATATCTGGGGCTGGGCCAGTTGGCGCCGAGCGTGGCAGCATTACCAGGGTGATCTAGGTTTCTGGCCCGAATGGAAGCACAGCCCGCAGTGGCGAGCACTGTTCCCCGATCACGCCGAGCGTAAGCTCTGGCGTGAGATATTCGATCGCATGTATGCACAAACAATCGACACCTGGGATTACTGTTGGGTGGCTTCGATCTGGTATGCCGGCGGACTGACGGTCACGCCCAATGTGAATCTGGTCAGCAATATCGGCTTCGGAGAGGGGGCCACTCACACCGTAGCAGATAGTCCTTTTGGGGAACTGCCGGTCGCAGCCCTAGGAGAACTTTCTCATCCCGCGGAGGTGGCGCGAGACACTGTGGCCGACGATTTCGTGTTCAAGCACCACTACGGCGGCAAGGACCGACGCTGGCCCCGCCGTGGGCTGACGCTGCTGGGCAAGCTCTGGAGAAGGCTGAGGACATGAAGCAACACAACGGCGCGACGCCCGCCGAGACCTGTCGCTGCTGCGGCGCCGACGCCACGCGTTTCGCCGAAAGCAAGGTTCTGGGGCACACCACCGGTTACTATCGCTGCGCAGCCTGTGGCTATGTGCAAACCGGCGACCCGCACTGGCTGAAAGAGGCCTATCGTGAACCCATCAATGCCGAAGATACCGGCATCATGGCACGCAACCGCAAAAACGTGGGCTGTGTGGTCGCCACCCTTTGGGCGCTGGAAAAACCGCGCGGCCTGGTGCTGGATGAGGCAGGCGGGTACGGCGTGCTCGTACGCATGCTGCGCGATGCCGGTATCGATGCCCGCTGGAGGGACAAATACTGCGACAACCTGTTTGCCCGCGGCTTCGAGTATCACGGAGAGGAGGTGGAGCTAGCCACCGCCTTCGAGGTCTTCGAACACCTGCCATCACCGCGAACGGAGCTGGCGGCGTTGATGGACACCGCGCCCAACCTGCTGTTCTCCACGGAACTGCTGCCCTCCCCGTCGCCGAAACCGGCAGACTGGTGGTACTACGCGCCCGAGCATGGTCAGCACATCGGCTTCTATTCTCTGCAAACGCTCGACCACCTAGCCCGCAGGTACGGACGGCACCTGCTCAGCGACGGCCGCAACCTGCACCTGTTCAGCAGCCAGCCCGTTAGTGCCGCGCGCTGGAAGGCACTAATGGCCATACGCACGCTGCTGGTACCCGCCACCCAATTCCACCTGGGCTCCCGCACCTGGCGCGATCATCTGGCGCTGAAAGAACGCAGGCGGGACTAGCATGCGAATTGCCTTTGATTCCCAGATTTTCTGTGAGCAGGTCTATGGAGGCGTGTCTCGCTACTTCAGCTGCCTTACCGAGGCCTTTCTCTCTGGTGGCCAGGATGTGCACGTGTTCGCTCCCCTGCACCAGAATCGCTACCTGGAGCGGCTGCCGCCGGGCACTGTCTCCGGTGTGCAGCTGCCGAAGTGCCCACCGCGGGCAGAGTACATTCTCCGACCTCTCAATGTGGCGCTGGCGCGATCCCGCATCGATCGCTGGCGGCCAGACCTCGTGCATGAAACCTACTACACACGAAGTCGCACACATTCCGGACGATGCCCGACAGTGCTGACGGTCCACGATATGACGCATGAGCTTTTCGCCGACACATTCAACCCAAATGACCCTACCCGTGCCAACAAGGCTTTTGCGGTGATGCGCGCGGACCATGTCATCTGCGTTTCCGAGAATACCCGCCGTGACCTGTTGACCCACTACGAGATGCCGCAGGAAAAAACCTCCGTAGTGCACCTTGGCTACGCCCCCCTTAAACCACCCCTCGGGAGCAACGCGATTCTCAACCAAAATGCCCCCTACATCCTTTACGTGGGGCGGCGCGATTATTACAAGAACTTCCACGGCCTGCTGAAGGCCTATGCGATGTCTCCGCGCCTGCAAGGCGATTTTCGGGTCGTCGTGTTCGGCGGTGGCGCTTTGCGCCGGGTGGAACTTGAGCTCATGGATGAACTCAGTATCCACCGCTCACGGGTGGTACATCTGGAAGGCGACGATAGCGACCTCTCCCAGGCCTATGAGCAAGCCAGCGTCTTCGTATATCCCTCGCTCTACGAGGGCTTCGGCATACCGCCGCTGGAAGCCATGAGTCGCAGCTGTCCTGTGGTCAGCAGCAACAGCAGCTCCATGCCCGAGGTGTTGGGCAATGCTGCGCAATTCTGCGATCCAGAGCAGCCGGGATCCATTTGTGATGGCCTGGAAAAAGTACTGTACTCCAGTGAGCGTGCGTCAGAATTGGTGGCACGCGGGCAAGAGCGATCTGCGGCATTTACCTGGCAGCGCTGCGCCGACCAGACTCTGGAGATCTACCGTGAATTACTGGGCCACGCCGCCAGCACCGAAGGAATTTACTGATATGGCCCTGCAAAAGCGCCTTGTACAGGGCATCAAGAAGGCCTTTCGCCGTGTCGGCCTAGATATTCGTATCGCGTCGGAAATTGATGATTTCTACAGCCGCTTGCTAGTGGGACTACGCCATCACCGGATCGACACACTGCTGGATATCGGTGCTAACGAGGGCCAGTTCGCACTCGGCCTGATCAATAGTGGCTACTGCGGGCGCTTGATCAGCTTCGAACCGATGGCCACCGCCCACGCACGCCTGTGCCAGCTAGCGGCAAGCCATGCCGGGTGGGAGATCGCCGAAGCCGTTGCCTTAGGCGCGGAACCCGGCGAGGCAGAGATCAACGTTTCCGCGAACTCGGTCTCCTCGAGCCTGCTGCCCATCGAGGACAGCCACCTTAAAACAGCACCACAGTCTGCCTACGTGGGTACGGAAATGGTTCGGGTGATGCGGCTTGACGATATCGCGGCGAACTACGTTCACGCCAAAGAGCGGTTGTTCCTCAAGATCGATACTCAGGGGTTTGAGTCGCAGGTGCTTGGCGGCGCACAGCAGACGCTCACGCGATGTACCGGCGTGCTGCTGGAGATGTCACTGGTGGAGTTGTATTCAGGTCAAACCTTGTGGGAGGAGGTATGGGCGTGGCTGCGCGCAGCCGGCTTCGAGCCCTGGGCCATTGACCGCAGTTTCTCCGACCCGACCAACGGCCGCACTTTGCAGTGTGACGTTACTTTTTTCCGCATGTAATGACCCTGTGAGTTCCTGCTCAGGTGTTATCTTGTGAAAGGAGACACCGATGAGCATGGAAATGGACGAAGAGATCAAGCGCTGGACGACCAGCAGGAAGTCGGCATTGGTGATGGAGATCATTCAGGGCACTACGACCGTGGCTGAAGCCAGCCGGCAGTACAATTGAAGCCTTCCGAAGGTGAGCAGTGGGTCGATCATGCCAAGCGGGGCATGGAGAATGCGCTCAAGGCGCGTCCTGAGGACATCCGCGAGCAGTACGACCGGCAGCTCAAGGAACTGCAGGAATCGTACGGCGAAGCCATGCTGGAGCTGCGCGCCCGAAAAAAGCTGGACTCCCTGCTGGGCAAGGACGAGAGCTGATTTTCTCGATCCAGCAGGGACTGGCCGATGACGGACACCGGGTATCGATTAGCCTGTTTTGTCGCTGGTTTGGTGTCCCGAGGCGATGGGTGTATTACCGGCCGCGTCGATCTCCGCCGAGCGTGAATCCGGCTCCGGCGGAGCCGATCAAGGCCCTGATTGAGGAGGAGCCCTCCTTTCGCTACCGCACGGTTGCAGGCTTGCTCCGCATGAACAAGAACACGGTCCAGCGGATTTTCCAGCTCAAGGGTTAGCAGGTCCGCAAACGGGCGATCGGGCACCGGCCACGATTGCAGGCGTTGCCCTCGGTGGCAACCCGGCCTGATGAGCGCTGGTCGACGGACCTTTGCCGCGTCTGGGGTGGTCGCAACGGCTGGCTGACCCTCGCCCTGTTCATGGACTGCCGCACCCGCCAATTACTGGGCTGGCAGCTGTCCCGGACCGGCAAGGCGACAACGGCGGCCGCTGCGCTTGAGCAGGCTATGGGGCGCTGGGACGCGTGCTCACGTCGTTCTTGCTTCACTCGGATCATGGTTTGGTCTTTACCAGTCGGCACTACCCACGCGTGCTGAGAGGTTAGGGGTTCGGCAGGAGTTTATTACGCCGCACTCCCCGCAGCAAAATGGCATGGTCAAGCGACTGCTCCGTACCCTAAAGGAGCAATGCTTTCATCGCCATCGCTTTGAATCGCAGCAGTACGCGATGCGGGTCATCGGGGACTGGATCCAGTTCTATAACCACTGGCGTCCGCATCAGGCGCTGAATATGAGAATACCCGCTGAGGCATATGCATTGACGGATTGGCCTTTGAGGGAACCGGTGGGTTATTACACTGGCGCGTTTCCGGAGGTTCTGTAAGTAACCACTCATCAACGCCCATATCTCCGATATCAACGCCTACCGGAAGTTCCTGGGGGAGACTCTGCTCACGCTGCCGGGGATGCAGGAGTCGACCAGCTACATGGCCATGGAGCAAGTGAAGTAGACCCTGGCGCTCCCCGTGCCCTATTGATCCAGCGCCGGAGGATCCCGGTCTGCCTACTCAGGCTCGAACTCGACGTTCTTGTACTGCAGGTTCGTTAGCTGCTCGGAAAGCAGACCCATGAGAAAAACGATCATGCCCGCAAGCACCAGCAGCGTGCTCATGTTGGTGAAGCGGAGAGCCCCCGTGCTCAGCATGGATAGGAGGTAATTCAGCATTCCCGCCCCGGCCACCAGCACCGCCACCGGGAAGTATACCTTGAGCGGCGAATACAGCGTACCGATCTTGAAAATGATGAGGAAAAACCTGAGCCCATCCCGCCAGAGGTTAATGTGGCTCTTGCCTTCCCGCTTGCGCACGGTGATCGGCACGAAACCCACCGAGTAGCCAGTCCGAAAGAACGCCATCGTCGATGTCGTCGGGTAACTGAACCCGTTAGGCAGGAGATAGAGAAAACCCAGGAACTTCTTTCGATCCACCATGCGGAAACCAGATGTCAGGTCATCAATCTTCTGGCCGACCATCCAGCTCGCAATGCGGTTGTAGATACCGTTGGCCCCCCACCGGAAGATGCTCGCCTGGGAAGATAAGCCGCTCCGCGCGCCCACCACCATGTCGTAGCCTGCCTCAAGCTTGTCCAGCAGCCGGGGAATGTCCGCCGGATCATGCTGCCCGTCTGCGTCCATAAACAGGACGTAGTCACTCCGAGCGGCGAGCGCACCGCGCTTGATAGCGGCGCCGTTACCCTTGCTGTAGGGCTGAGACACCACCTCGGCACCCAGCCGAGCCGCCACCTCCGCGCTGCCATCAACAGAGCCGTCATCAATAACGAGAACCCTCTCTACCTCGGGCAAGGCCAGCACGCCGCGGATGACTGCAGGCAGCGCGGCCGCCTCATTCTTGGCCGGTATCACCACTTCCACCGTCCGGCGACGGGGTGCTTGTGGAGGGGGGGCCGAAGCGCTCACGCGCATGGCTCCGCGGCCTGGACTGATGGCGTGCGCAGTTTCTTTCTCTTGTTCTGTCTCTTTGTCTTTCTCTTTAACATTCACACTGCACACTAAGTACCATCGTGGGAACTCGTCATGCCGCGAAGCAGCTCGATATCAACGGGCCTCAGCTTTCCTTCACTCTTCAGGCGCTCAAGGGTCGCCAGGATCTGGCGCACGAGCTCGGCGTCATTGGCCGCCAGCGCCGCTTCCAGCTTGAGACGAAGGAGCGCACCATGCTCCGGCCTCTGCTCCGCTGCGATATTCGCATAAACGTAGGTCAGCGTGTAATTACCCAGCTGGCGCTCAAACAGGGCCAGGTCCCGGAGGGCATACCAGCGAACCTGCCCGCCGGCGTTGATGACCGAGAAAACCCCGTCGCGGAACCAGGCAGACACGGCGGGCCAGCCGTCCCCCGGGCAAACACCGTCGCTGACCATGTTGGACAGCACGGCAAAGATCGCAGAGTGGATAGGGTCGTCGTTCCATGCGGCCCGGTCGCCGGGGAGGGCCTCGGAAAGGGGGCGCCCGGACAGGCAGGCAGCAGCGACTTTCAGGGCGACGCGGTCACCCTCTCCCAACGTTCGCGCCGCCCGGTAGCTGCGGCTGAAAGCCACAGCCCTATCGATGTGCTTCACAGCGAGCCCGTAGTCGCCGCCCTCGGCCACGGCCAGCGCATACTCAGTATTCGCCCTCGCTGATTCGGGGTGCCCGCGAAGCTCGTGCGCGAGCAGGTCGGCGTAGGAGCTCCAGCTGCTGGCATAGACGTAGGTTGAAAAGGCGAGCGTGAGCGAGTAGAGGACGGCGCAGCCGGAGAGCACTAAGTCCCGGCGCGGAAACCTTGCCAGAAGGCCCTGTGCCGCCGCCGCGAGGCAGATGACGAGGCCGACGCTGGGAAGGTAGTTACGGTGCTCAAAGTAGAGCTCCAGGGGCAGAAAGGTGCTTTCGAGGCTGTGCCCGATGAGAAAGAAAGCCAAGCCTAGCATGAGCAGGCTCACCGCCCCCCTTGCTACGGCGAGGATCAGCGCCAGGGAGAGGCAGGCTATAGCCGCGGCCGAGAGCCATGCCAGAGCGGTCGGTTCACCGGCCAGCACATCGTCGTGCAGCAGCCCCATCCTCGTCGTATCCGGCAGGAAGAACTGCTTCGCATAATCCATGAGGGCGAGGGCGGAATAAAGGACCCGATCCCAGAAGTCAAAGGAACGTATGGCATAAGCGGCCTCGGCGTGAAGCAGCGTCCTTAGACCCAGGCTGAGAAAGGCGAGCACGCCGACCAGCAGGATCGCACGAGCGATGGTGAACAGACGCCCATCTCCGCTTCTAGGCCCGCCCTTGCCAGAGAGCAGAAACAGCTCCACTGCGGCAATGAGTGGGAGGGCGAGCACCCCGTTCTCCTTGGCGAGCGGGGCGATGCCGACGCAGAGCGCACTGGCGGAAAACCAGGCCGCAGCGGTTGACATCGCGGCTGCACTCCTGCCCCGAAGATAGGTTAATAATGCGAGCAGAACGAAAGTCGCGGAAAGTAACGTCATGCGCTGTACGATGTATAGTACCGCGCTAACCTTCTGCGGGGTCAGTGCCCAAAGAGCGGCAGCGAAAAGCGCAAAAAACGCCGGCGCCGGACTATGGGCCAAACGGAAGATCTTTTGTGTCAACAGGAACACCAGGACCGTATTCACCCCATGAAGAGCAATCGACAGTAGCTGGCTCTGTTCCGGGCCAGCCTGTAAGACGGCCTGTTCTGCAGCGAAGGTCGCGATAGAAACGGGACGGCCCAGCGGACCGGAGAGGTCACTGAAAACGAACGGGAAAAACAGCTCGGGCTGTTCCCTTAGGCGATAGAGCGGCACGATGGACGTAATGTCATCGAAGACATAGCCCGTGCCCACACCTTGCAAAAAAACAGTGAAAAGTAGCCCTAGGACGCATGCCAAAAAAACGACAACAAGAAATCTATTCGGGCAAAAAAGTCTCAAAGTCTTTTAACCACTGACGCTTGGCGCCCGATCATGACCCAGATGGTGCATTATGTGGCATCGTCGCCTGGCGGCTGAGTTTTGAGCGAAAAAAAACAGCCCCGGTGGTCCGGGGCTGTGCGTATAGCTGCAGATATATGTTAAGACTGCCGAACGCTAGTCTACTAGCCGCGGCAGGAAGAAGGAAGGTACTTGGCTTCTATTGCGGCAGCACCCGAGCCCGGGCCACAAATCCAGGACACACGACGGGAATTCTGATCCAAAGTGCCCACTAGAGTGAATGTCGAACTCCGGACGTCTGTCGGGAGTTCAGGAGCAGTGGCAGAAATCGTAATCGTATAGGTTCCTTGCGTCGCGCTATCCTGATTCCACGCAGCCGTGCTCACAAAGGAATCACCACCAAAGCCCGACAGCGTGATGCCCGCAGCAGAAGCATTGGTTGGCATCGTCCCCCTTGCAGATGCATATTCAGCGATTGTTGTCTTTGCCTCAGCAGCCACGGCTAGCGCCTCAGAAAGTCGAGCGCGAACGGTGTAGTCTTGGTAGGCCGGCAAAGCAATTGCCGCCAAAATCCCGACGATAGCAATTACGATCATCAGTTCGATAAGTGTGAAGCCCCCTTGGCGGGCTGCATGTTGCTTCTTCATAAAAGTCTCCCATAGGTCCCATTGAGCATACTCGCCGATCCAGCAGAGTAGGATTACGGTAGGTGAGTTGAGCAGAAATGCGCGTGAGGCCCACCCTGACTATTGGTTAGCAAAATGCGGGCCACAATGCCAAACAAGCCTGCCGGAAACACCTGATAACAACCTGATACAGTTTTTAAAACAGATGCTTACCGTTGCTCCGAAGTCCTTCATTGGGCGTGTTCGCGCCAAGTCCTAGAGATCGACGGGCCCTGCCAGCCGACGCGTTCGGCGCAGAGACTGACATTTTTTGTCACGCCCCCGATCTCCTCGCAGTGCTCGAGAGGTACTGCGCCTATTGCCTTTTCCACCACCGATTATCTTAGGCACAGGCAATCTGCACCTGTTAAAAATCGACTGAATTTCCAAGCACTTAACCGCTACATCTTCATCCAACCTGTAGGTATACTCGGCTTGATCAGAGAGGATGCCATCATCGGCGCCCGAGGTAAGAATATGAATGAGCAGGCGAAAACACCACCCTCCGGCCTCGCCGGGCGCCTCGTCATAGAAGGCCTCATCGACGCCGACCAGGCCCGCGAGGCCCAGCGCGCATCCGTTGAGCAACGTGTGCCGTTCGTCAGCTACCTCGTTGACACAATCAACGTTGACGGCAAGGAACTCACCCGCGTCGCCTCCCAAGAGTTCGGCGCGCCCCGCTTCGAACTCGACGCCTTCGACCGGGAGAACCTGCCGGACGGGCTGGTCGAGCCGGACCTCATCACCAAGCACCACGCCCTGCCCCTGTTCCACCGCGGCAAGCGCCTGTTCATCGCGGTGTCCGACCCGACCAATCTTGCCGCCCTGGACGAAATCAAGTTCCATACAGGGATCAGCACCGAGCCCATCCTGGTCGATGAGCGCAGCCTTACAAAAGCCATTGCTGAGTTTGCGGATGCGCAGGACAGCCTCGCCGGCGGGCTTGAGGACCTGGAAGCGGGCGAGCTCGAAGACATCGACATCAGCGCCGTCGACGAGGAACAGCGCGGCGACGGCGGCGATGACAGCGCGCTCGACGAGACGCCCATCGTCCGCTTCGTCAACAAGGTGTTGGTCGATGCCATCAAGCAGGGCGCGTCAGACATTCACTTTGAGCCCTACGAGAAGGACTACCGGGTGCGTTTCCGCACCGATGGCATGTTGAACGAGGTCGTGCGCCCCCCGCGCAACCTGGCGCCACGGCTGGCGGCTCGCTTGAAGGTGATGTCGCAGATGGATATCTCCGAGCGGCGCATCCCGCAGGACGGGCGCATCCAGATGCGGCTGTCGCGGAACCGGGCCGTCGACTTCCGGGTGAACTCGCTGCCCACGCTCTTCGGCGAAAAGATCGTGCTGAGGATTCTCGACCCGACCAGTGCGCAGATGGGTATCGATGCCCTGGGCTATGAGCCGGACCAGAAGCAGATGTACCTGCGGGCACTCAGCCAGCCGCAGGGCATGATCCTAGTTACCGGGCCGACCGGCTCCGGTAAAACAGTCTCTCTATACACTGGCTTGAATATCCTTAACGAGCCCGAGCGGAACATCTCCACGGCGGAAGACCCGGTGGAGATCAACCTCTCCGGCGTCAACCAGGTACACGTGAACCCAAAGGTGGGCCTCAACTTCGCTAATGCCCTGCGCTCCTTCCTTCGCCAGGACCCGGACGTGATCATGGTCGGGGAGATCCGCGACCTGGAGACGGCCGAGATCGCCATCAAGGCCGCGCAAACGGGCCACCTGGTGCTCTCGACGCTGCACACTAATAGTGCCGCGGAGACGATCACGCGCCTCCTCAACATGGGCGTGCCGACCTTCAACCTCGCCACCTCCGTGAGCCTGATCATCGCACAGCGCCTCGCGCGGCGCCTGTGCAACGAGTGCAAGGCGCCGGCGGACCACATCCCGCACGATGTGCTCATCCAGGAGGGCTTAACGGACGAGATGCTGCAGAACGCGCAACTCATGAAGGCCGTGGGCTGCAACGTCTGCAAGGACGGCTTCAAGGGGCGGGTCGGCGTGTACGAGGTGGTGCGCATTACGCCGGAGATCAGTGAGCTGATCATGTCCCAGGCGGACGCCACGAAGATCGCCAAGCAGGCCCGCGCGCACGGCTTTCACTCCGTGCGCACGGCAGCGCTGCTGAAGTGCGCGGCGGGTATCATCAGCCTCGAGGAAGTGAACCGCATTACGATCGACTAGGGCTATCGACCAGAACTAGCAACCGGGACCACCGGCACGGTTATCGACTAAGCTTAGGGCGCCAAGGATCAAGGCGCACCAACGAGGGCGGGAAGACACATGGCAACGGCAACCAGTGACCTCTTCATCTGGAGCGGTACCGACAAGAACGGCCGCCAGACCAAGGGCGAGATCAATGCGCCCACGCAGGCGCTGGCCCGCGCCCAGCTGCGCCAGAAGGGCATCAACCCCAAAACCGTGCGGCGCAAGCCCAAGCCGCTGTTCAGCGCGCGCAAAAAGCCCATCAAGCCGGCCGACATCGCCATCTTCACCCGCCAGATGGCGACCATGATGAAGGCCGGCGTGCCGCTGGTGCAGAGCTTCGATATCGTGGCGGACGGCCTTGAGAACCCCACCATGCGCACCCTGGTGACGACGATCAAAAACGACGTCGCCGGGGGCTCCGGTCTCGCTGTATCCCTCGCCAAGCACCCGCGCCACTTTGACGACTTGTTCTGCAGCCTCGTCAGCGCCGGCGAATCCTCGGGCCGCCTGGAGACCATGCTGGACCGGGTGGCGACCTACAAGGAAAAGACCGAGGCCCTGAAGCGCAAGATCAAGAAGGCGCTCACCTATCCCACGGCGGTCATCGTTGTTGCGATCATTGTCACCGGTATTCTGCTGATCAAGGTCGTGCCGCAGTTCGCCGAGACCTTCCGCAGCTTCGGGTCGGACCTGCCGGCTTTTACCCTCTTCGTGCTGCGTATCTCCGAGTTTGTGCAGAAGTGGTGGTTCATCATCCTCCTCGCCATGCTTGCCGCGGTCTGGGGTATCCGGGAGGCGAAGCTGCGCTCAGTGCGCTTCGCAGAGGCCATCGACAAGCTGGCCCTGAAGGCGCCGATCATCGGCGGCATCACCTACGACGCGGTCGTCGCCCGCTTCTCGCGCACCCTGGCCACCACCTTCAATGCCGGTGTGCCGCTGGTGGAGGCGCTGGAGTCCACGGCCGGCGCCGCCGGTAACTCGGTGTACAGCAAGGCCATCCTGCAAATCCGCGACGATGTCACCACGGGCGCCACGCTCTACCAGTCCATCAAGTCCACCGGCCTTTTCCCGAACATGCTCCTGCAGATGGTCTCCATCGGCGAGGAGTCGGGCCAGCTCGACGAGATGCTGGACAAAGTGGCCAACCACTACGAGGAGTCCGTCGATAACGCCGTCGACAACCTGAGTTCGCTCATGGAGCCGATCATCATGTCGATCCTCGGTGTGCTCGTAGGTGGCCTCATGGTGGCCATGTACCTGCCTATCTTCATGCTCGGCTCGGTGATCTAGGCCGCGTGATCCTCGACTGGTTAGCGCAACACCTGGCCTGGTGGGTCGGGTTCGTGGGAGTGCTCGGCCTCGTGGTCGGCAGCTTCCTGAACGTGGTGATTCTGCGCCTGCCGCGGATGCTGGAAGCGCAGTGGCAGCGGGACTGCCGGGAGCTGCTGGCCGACGGCGAGCCGCCGGAGGAGCAGCCGCCCTCTCACTCGCTGGCTCACCCGCATTCCGACGCGCCCTCCTATTCCCTGGCCTACCCCCCGTCCCACTGTCCGGCCTGCGACGCGCACATCCGGCCCTGGCACAACATCCCCGTGCTCAGCTACCTGCTGCTGCGCGGGCGCTGTGCCGATTGCAGCGCGCCGATCTCTCTGCGCTACCCGCTGGTGGAGGCGGCCACCGGCGCGGCATCCATCTGCGTGGCCCTGTACTTCGCCCCCGGGCTCGCCGCAGCCGCGGCGCTGGCCTTTACCTGGGCGCTCATCGCCCTCACCGGTATCGACATCGACCACCAGCTGCTGCCGGATGACATCACCCTGCCGCTGCTCTGGGCCGGGCTGCTGTTCAATCTCGTCACCGGTACCGTGGCCCTCGCCGATGCGGTGGCCGGGGCAGCCGCCGGCTACCTGCTGCTGTGGAGCGTGTACTGGCTGTTCAAGCTGCTCACCGGCAAGGAGGGCATGGGCTACGGCGACTTCAAGCTCCTCGCCGCCATCGGCGCCTGGCTCGGCTGG
>CAJWWA010000018.1 GCA_913048495.1 uncultured Halieaceae bacterium | reverse complement strand
CTGATTTTTAAGGAGTTTCCGCCGTTTTTCTACCTACCTTCGTGCAAAATCCGGGCTATGACGGCGTGACCCTGCGCCAGATCGCCCGGCGCGCGGGCGTCGACGTGGCGCTCGCGAGCTATCACTTCGGCAAGAAGCTGGACCTGTTCCAGGCGGTTTTCGAGCGCCGCGCCGCCTTTCTCAACCAGGCCCGGCGGGACGCCCTGCACCGCTGCCAGGCCGAGGCCGCGGAGGCGGGCAAAGCCGGCCCCACGCTGGAGCAGATCATCGAGGCCTTCCTGCGCCCGCTGGAACTCGCCCAGGAGACCGGCGACACGGGCTGGCGGCACTACCTGGCCCTGATCGCCTACATCAACAACAGCCCCTACTGGGGACCGAAGATGATGTCACACCTGTTCGACGAACTCGTGCAGGAGTTCATCGCGGCGCTGGCAAAGGCCCTGCCGGGCGCGCGCCGGGAGGACCTGTACTGGTGCTACCACAACCTGTCCGGGGCGCTGACGCTGACCCTGGCGCAGACGAAGCGTATCGACAACCTCTCCGGCGGCCTCTGCCGTTCGGCGGACCTGCAGGCCGCCTACGACCACATGATCCCCTTCGTGGCCGCAGGCTTCCGCGAGGTTTGCGCTAGCCGTCGATAAAGGCCCCGAGGTCCGCCTTGAAGCGGGCCATGGACTCCGGGTGGACGTACATCATGTGCCCGGCCTCGTAGTGCTTGAGGACCAGGTTCTTGCGCACCGCCTCCGGCAGGTCCATGTGGGCGATCACGTACTCGGTCGCGCCGTAGGGCGTGGCGAGGTCGTAGTAGCCCTGCTGCACCAGCACCCGCATGTTCGGGTTCTGGGCCATGGCATAGGCGAGGTCCACGGCGGTGTTCGACACCGGCTGCGTGCCCCAGGCGCCGGGCTGCTCGTGGCGCCAGTCCCAGTCGCGGTACAGGCCCGCGGAGGTCACGTAGTTGCGGTCCGTTTTCACGCCCAGCGCTTCGCGGTAGTAGTCGTTGAACGAGGCGACGAAGGCCGGGCCGATCGCCGGGAAGAACGGGTCGTAGCGGAAGGTCTCGGCGATGTGGTTGATCGCCTCACCGGCAAAGCGCGAGTCGATACGGCCCACGGTCTTGCGCCGGTCGCGCAGCACTTCCTTGGCGAAGCGCGACTCGTCCATGCGCAGGTTGGCCCGGTCCCAGTAGTCCGCGCTGATCCCCGTGAAGCGTTCGAGGCCCGACAGCACCTCGGCGCGCTCTTCCGCGGTGGCGCGGCTGCCCTTGAGCAGCGCCGGCGCGTAGGTCTCGTGGGCGAAGGTCTCGGCCTCGGCCAGAAAGGCCCGCAGGTCGGCCGGCCGGTCGTCGATCGCCTCGTGGTACCAGGCCGTGGCGGCAAAGGTCGTGAAGGTGTTCACGTTGGCGAGGTCGTTCTCGGCGCCGTTGTTGCCGGCGATGAAATCCATGTAGGGGGAGACCAGGATCACGCCATCCAGCGAGATGGTGTGCTGGGTGAGCAGCTCATAGGCAACGCCGCCGGAGCGGATGCCGCCGTAGCTTTCGCCGAGGAGGTACTTCGGGCTGGCCCAGCGGCCGTGCTCCGAGAGGTAGCGGGCGATGAAGTTGGCGACGGACTCGATGTCGTTGTCCACGCCCCAGAAGTCCTCGCCCTTGGCCTCGCCGACGGCCCGGGAAAAGCCCGTACCCACCGGGTCGATCATGACCAGGTCGGCCTTGTCGAGGACGCTGAACTCGTTGTTCACGCGCTCGAAGGGCCCGGTGGTGTTGAAGCTCACGTCCTCCACCACCGTGCGCTGCGGCCCGAGGATGCCCATGTGCAGCCACATGGAGGCCGAGCCGGGCCCGCCATTGTAGGCGAACAGGATGGGCCGCTTCGACGCGTCGCCGCCCTTCTTTTCATAGGCCGTGTAGCCGAAGTGGGCGATGGGGTCGCCGTCGTCGTTCTTCATGACCAGCGTGCCGGCGGTGGCCGTGTAGTCGATGGTCTTGCCGTCGATGCGGACCGAGCCGTCGCTTTCGAAGTGCAGCGGTTCGGGGATCGCCGTCTTCGCCTCGGCCGCGTCAGCGGCCTCGTGGCTGTCGGCGAGCGCACCGGCGCCCAGGAAGCCGGCGAGAAACAGGGGGAGGATCGTGCGTTGCAGGAGCATCGGTTGCCTCTTTGTCTTGATGGGATTCCGGCAGTGCGCCGGGCAGGGGCGCCATTTAACCACAGGCGCCCTGAGGGGAACACGTCAGAGCCCGGTCTCCTCCTCGAACTCCCGGGCCGCCCGCTGCTGGCGCTCGTAGCGTGCCGTGCCCCGCTGCGCCTCGCTGGCGCGCAGGCGGTCGCGATAGCGCTGCCGGCGGTAGTGCGCGACGAGGGCGGGAAAGCGCTCGGGCTCTTCCTCGCCGGCGATCAGCGCCTCGATGAAGGCGATGTCGATACCGACCCGGTAGGCGATGCGTGCGGGGCGGATGCGGTGCGCGTGGAACTCGGCGACGATCTCCACCTGCTTGTCGCGGTCGTAGGGGCAGGTGCGCGAGTAGCCGAAGGGCGGCGACGGCGTGCGCGAGTCGGGACTGGCGGGCTCCTTGGCCATGGCCGGTGTTCTAGCAACTCCGCAGGGAGGGCGCAAGCGCTGCGCTTAGCATTTGTGCCTGTGCCCTCATATACTGGTGGACCCACGCACGATAAAGACAGCCACCGCCCCCGGCGAGGAGCATCCCATGAACGCACCGCAGACCGTCAGCCAGGCCGGCGATACCGAGACCCGCATGCAGGAAACCCTCGATGCGCAGCGCGAGGAGTTCCTCCGAGAGGGTGCGGTGAGCGCCGAGACCCGCATCGACCGCATCGATCGCGCCATGGACGCCCTCCTCAAGTACCAGGACCGCCTCTGCGAGGCCCTGGACAGCGACTTCAGCTGCCGCGCCCGGCAGGTCACCCTGCTCACGGACGTGGCCGCGTCGGTACAGCCACTCAAGCACGCGAAGAAGCACCTGCGCCGGTGGATGCGCGGCGAGAAGCGGCCGACCAATTTCCCCCTCAACCTCCTCGGCGGCCGCTCGCGCATCGAGTACCAGCCGCTGGGCGTGGTTGGCGTGATCTCTCCCTGGAACTTCCCGGTGAACCTCACCTTCGGCCCGCTGGCGGGGATTCTCGCCGCCGGCAACCGGGCGATGATCAAGCCCTCGGAGTTCACGCCGGCGACCTCCGAGGTCATGGCCGAGATGGTGGCCGAGGCCTTCGACGCGAAGGAAGTCGCCCTGTTTACCGGCGGCCCTGAAGTGGGCCAGGCCTTCTCCGCCCTGCCCTTCGACCACCTGCTGTTCACCGGCGCCACCTCCGTGGCCCGGCACATCATGACCGCCGCGGCGCGCAACCTCGTGCCCGTGACCCTGGAACTCGGCGGCAAGTCCCCGGTGATCATCTCCCGCAGCGCGGACCTCGAGGTCGCCCTCGAGCGCGTGATGCTCGGCAAGACCCTGAACGCCGGCCAGATCTGCCTCGCCCCGGACTACCTGCTGGTGCCCGAGGAAAAGCTCGAGGACGTGATCACCGCCGCCGCCGACGCGGTGAAGCGCATGTATCCGACGCTCCTCGGCAACGCCGAGTACACGGCGATCGTCAACGACCGGCACTACCAGCGCCTCTCCGGCTACCTCGACGAGCTCGCCGAGCGCGGCGCCCGGGTGGTGCCCCTGAATCCGGCGGACGAGGACTTTTCGGCGCAGGCCGACAGCCGCAAGATCCCGCCGACGCTGATCCCGCAGCCGCCGGCGGGCAGCAAGGTCATGGAGGAAGAGATCTTCGGCCCGCTGCTGCCGATCCGCACCTACAAGGACTTCGAGGAGACCATCGCCTACGTGAACAGCCAGCCGCGCCCGCTGGCGGCCTACTACTTCGGCTCCGATCCCGCCGAGGAGGAAGCGGTGCTCACCCGCACGACCTCAGGCGGCGCCTGTATCAACGACGTCATCATGCACGTCATGCAGGAAGAGCTGCCCTTCGGCGGCGTCGGCCCCGCCGGCATGGGCGCCTACCACGGCGAGGCGGGCTTCCGCACCTTCAGCCACGCCAAGTCGATCTACCGCCAGTCGAAGCTCAACGTGGCGAAGATCGGCGGCATGCTGCCGCCGTACGGCCCGGCGACGGAGAAGACCATCAAGATGCAGGTGAAGAAGTAGGCACCCGGTGACGCGGTGGCAGCTGCGCTTTCGTCCCGCCGCGGTCCTCCCTCTCCTCCCGGCGCTTGCGCTGGCCCTGGCGGGCGCGGCCGCCGTGGCTGAGCCCCTGGTCATCGCCCACCGCGGCGCCAGCGGCTACCTGCCGGAGCACACGCTCGCGGCGAAGGCGCTGGCGCACGGCATGGGCGCGGACTACATCGAGCAGGACGTGGTGCTCACCGCCGACGACGTGCCCATCGTTCTCCACGATATCCATCTCGAGGGCACGACGGATGTGGCCCGGCGTTTCCCGGACCGGGCGCGCGCCGACGGCCACTGGTACGCCATCGACTTCACCCTGGCGGAGGTGCGCAGCCTCGCGGCCGGGGAGCGCCGCGGCGCCGACGGCAAGCCGGCCTTCGCGCAGCGCTTCCCCGCCGACCGCGCCCTGTTCACCGTGCCCACCCTCGCCGAGGAGATCGCCCTCATCGACGGCCTGAACCGCAGCCGCGGCGCCACTGCCGGTCTCTATATCGAGCTCAAGGGCGACCATTTCCACCGGGCCGAGGGCAAGGACCTGCCGGCCGCGGTGATTCAGGTGCTCGAGGCCGCGGGCTGGCACCGGGCCGACAGCCCCGTGTTCCTGCAGAGCTTCGAACCGGCGACCCTCCGGCGCCTCGCCGACGAGTTCCGCTCGCCGCTGCCGCGCATCCAGCTGATCGCCGAGAACGACTGGGGCGAAGTGCCGGGCGTCGACTACGACGCGCTGGTCACCGACGAGGGCCTGGCCGCCGTGGCCGGCTACGCGGCCGGCATCGGCCCCTGGGTCGGTCGGCTCTACCGCGGGCGCAGCGAGGACGGCGATGCTCAGGTCACGGACCTGGTGGAGCGCGCCCACGCCGCCGGGCTACTGGTCCATCCCTACACGTTCCGCAGCGACGCCCTGCCCGCGGGTATCGACAGCTTCGACGCACTCCTCGCGCTGTTCGTGGACCGGCTCGGCGTGGACGGCCTGTTCACGGACTTCCCGGACCGGGCCCGCGCCTTTCTCAAAGACAATCGCCGGGAGGGCCAGTGACCCAGCGCGCGCACCGCCGTACCAAGATCGTCGCCACCATCGGCCCGGCCAGCGAAAGCGAAGCCCTGCTCGGCCGCCTGGTGCGCGCGGGGGTCGATGTCTTCCGGCTGAACTTCAGCCACGGCAGCCCCGCACACCACGCGGAGGTGGCCCGCCGGGTCCGCCAGGAGGCGCAGCGCGCCGGGCGCTACGTGGGCATCCTCGCGGACCTGCAGGGGCCGAAGATCCGCATCGCCGGTTTCCGCGACGGCCCGGTCATGCTCGAGAGCGGCGACAGCTTCCGCCTCGACGGCGGTCTCGGCGAGGAGGAGGGCACGGCGCGGGCCGTGGGCTACGGCTTCCGGGAATTGCCGCAGTATCTCGCCCCCGGCGACACGCTGCTGCTCGACGACGGCCGGCTCCGCCTGCGCGTGGACGACGTGACCGGGCCCGTCATCGACTGCACCGTGGAGCTCGGCGGCCGGCTGGCGGCCCGCAAGGGGATCAACCGGCTGGGCGGCGGCATCGCCGCGCCGGCGCTCACCGAGAAGGACATCGCGGACATCCGCGGCCTCGACGCGGTGCAGCCCGATTTCGTCGCCGTTTCCTTTGTCTCCAGCACCGAGGACATCCGCCTGGCCCGCGAACTGCTCGAGGAACGCGGCCTGGCACCGGCGCTGGTCGCGAAGATCGAGCGAGCCGAAGTGGTCGGCAACGACCAGGTACTGGACGCGATCCTGAAGGCATCTGATGGCATCATGGTCGCCCGCGGCGACCTGGGGGTAGAGGTGGGCGACGCCGAGCTGATCGGCATCCAGAAAGACCTGATCTCCCGCGCGCGCAAGAGCGACCGGGTGGTGATCACGGCCACGCAGATGATGGAGTCAATGATCGAGAGCCCCATGCCGACCCGCGCGGAGGTCTTCGATGTGGCCAATGCGGTCCTCGACGGCAGCGACGCGGTGATGCTCTCCGCCGAGACCGCCGTCGGCCGCTACCCGGTCGAGGTAGTGGCGGCCATGGCCGATGCGGCCATGGGCGCGGAGCGGCACCCGGTGGCGCGGACCTCGCGCTACCGCCTCGAGCGGGAGTTCAGCAGCGCCCAGGAGACGGTCGCCATGGCCGCGATCTACGCCGCCAACCATTACCGGCGCGTGCGCGGTATCGCCTGCCTCACCGAGTCGGGCACCACGCCGCTGCTCATGTCGCGGCTCAGCTCCGGGCTGCCGATCTTCGCCCTGTCCAGCCGCGACCGCACGCTGCAGCGGCTGAGCCTGTGCCGCGGCGTCATCCCGCTCTACTTCGATGCCTCGGCCTTCACCGGGGCCGACCCCGACACGGTCGAGGAGCGGGCCATCGAGTTCCTCCTATCCCGCGGCTTCCTGGGCCGCGGCGACGAGCTGCTGCTCACCCGTGGCCAGGTCCTGGGGGAGCAGGGCGGCACCAACCTGCTGAAGGTGCTGCCGGTCGACTGAAGCGGGCAGAAACGCCGGCGTCACCCGGAATGTGAATATTCCCATTCGGCCTTTTCCCGTTGCGGCCGATTTCGCAATCACCTGCTACACTCAAAGTGTCGGGTTACCCGGCACGTTTATGCGCACGGTCGAAGATCCTTCCAGTTCCTCGGTTCGTTACCCATAAGTGTTCAATTGGATTTTCCGGTGGCAGCACCACCGGGCTTTAGAAAGGTAATTCAGTATGTCTACAGTAACCGGCACCGTTAAGTGGTTTAACGAGACCAAGGGCTACGGCTTCATCGAACAGGAAGGCGGCCCGGACGTATTCGTTCACTTCAGTGCGATCAAGGGTGATGGCTTCCGCACGCTGAGCGACGGCCAGAAGGTCGAGTTCACCGTGACGAGCGGCCAGAAGGGTCCCCAGGCCGAGAACGTCGTCGCAATCTGACGCGGCGCCGCCCAGGCAAAAAAAGGGAGCCGCAAGGCTCCCTTTTTTTGTGCTGCTTTCCTGTTCAGCGGCCGCTCACCCCTCGGCAAGCTTCTGCTGGCGCTCGATCTCCGAGTTCATGTACTTGATCCACTGGCGGGCGTATTCCTTGGAACGCTCGTCGCGCCCCGCCGCCCGGAAGGCCTCGCGGGCCTTCTCGTACTGGTTGGTGTTGAAGTACGCCATGCCGAGCACCAGCCGCGCGTTGTCCGGGCGCTTGACGCCGCCGCGCTGCAGCCCCTTGTTGATGGACTCGATCGCCTTGTCGAACTGCTCGCCGTCGAGGTAGATGCTGCCGAGGCGCGCGTAGAGATCACCGGAGTCGGACTTGGCCGCAGCCTTCTCCATGGCCGGGATGGCCCAGTCGATCTCTTGCGCCTGGCGCCAGGCGCCGGCGAGAAGCTCCCAGTTCTTCGAGTTGTCCTCGACGATCTCTTCCTCGAAGCCCTCCTTCAGGACCTTGCCGGCCTTGTAGGGAACGTTCTGCGACAGGAACAGGGAGGCGACGTTGCGGTACTCGCCGTCTTTCTCGAGCAGGTCGAGGTCGTAGGCCGTCTCCATCGCCGCCAGCTGGCGAGACTCGTTCTGGCGCTCGGAATAGATGTAGCTCAGCTGCACCCAGTACTGCTTCTTCGGGTAGAAGAACAGGAGCTCCTCGAGTGCGGCCTGCGCCTTGTCGAGCTGGTTCTTCTCCATGTAAAGGAAGCGGGCCAGGTTGAACCACTGCTCCTTCGGGATCTTGTTCTTGTCCCGGTACATGCCGATGGCGGTCTCGATGTTCCGGAGCGCCTCGTCGTAGTCCTTGAGCTGGTAGTAGCCCTGCGACAGCAGCACGTAGGCGTTCGCGTTCGGCGTATCGCTCATCTCGAACCACTGCTTGAGGGCGGCGATACCCTCGCGCCAGCGCTCCTGTACGAAGTACAGCTGGGCGATGGTGTAGCGCGTGTTGATCTCCATGGCGAGCGGGATTTCCGGCTGCCGGACCACGTTCTCGTAGGCCTGCAGGGCCTTGTCGTAGTCCTCGTTGGAGTAGTGGATAAACGCGTACAGGTTGTAGACGTTGGCCAGCTCGTAGCTGTTCAGCTCGTTCTTGCCGCTGGAGCGCTTGAGCATGCCGTCGAGGACCTTCGCCGCCTCGCCGAGCTTCTTCTCCTCGGCGAAGGCCTGGGCCTCGGCGAGCTCCTCGTAGACCTTGTTGCGCAGCGCGGGGGTGCGGCGAGTTTCCTGTTCCTTCTGTTCTTCCTGCGCGGCGGCGCTGCCGAAGGCCTGGTAGCCGGCGCTGTACTGCAGCTGCGTCAGGCCGACCTGCAGCGCCAGGGCCGGCACGGCCAGCAACCCGGCGCGGAAGATGACGTTTGCCTTGCTCATCGGCCTAGTTCTCCAGCTCGTAGGTGAACTTGTTCTGGACCCCGGCCACCTCGATGGGCTCGCCGTCGACGACGCGCGGCTTGTACTTGAACTTCTCCGCGGCCTTCACCGAGGCGCGCTCGAAGACGCCGGACGGCTCGCAGTCGACGGGCCGCGGATCGCGGATGGACCCGGACTTGGTCACCGTGTACTCGACGATGCAGTAGCCGGTGATGCCGCGGGTCTGTGCCCGGCGCGGGTAGATCGGGGCGACCTTGACGATGGGCAGGTACTCGCCGTCGCCGGCGGCCATGCCCGAGGAGCTGATGGAGACGTCGACGCTGGCGCCCGGGGCAACGTTTGCCACGTTGAGGTCGGTATCGAAATCCACCTCCATGGGCTCCATTTCCGGCGGCGGCTCCTCCGGATCCTCGACCTTCTCCGGCTTGGTTTCCTTGACGTTGATGTCGATTTCCCGCTCGGGCACCACGATATCGGCGATCTTGCGGTTCTTGACGTCTTCCTGCTGGTATTCCCGGTCGATGAGGGCCTGCATGAGGAAGAACAGGCCCAGGGCGACGGGCACGGCCACCAAAGCGCCAACCAGGGACCTGACTAGACTGTTGCCCATCTCGCTTATACCTCGTCATCCGTTGAAATACAGGGCGGCGACGTCAGCAGGGGACGCACCTCGTCGTAGACCTGCTCGACAACGAAGGCCGGCGTCTCGCGGTCGACCTGGATAACCAGGTTCGCCTGCGGGGCCTCCTTCTTGGCCACCTCGGTGAGGCGGGCCACCCGCTCCAGCGGTACCTTGTTCTTGTTGTAGTGGATATCCCCGCGACCATCAACTGCGAAGATGATGGTGCCCCGGAGGCACTCTTCCTGGGTCGTGGCCTGCGGCTTGAACAGTTCGACGCCGGGCTCCTTGACGAAGGAAGAGGTGACGATGAAGAAGATCAGCATGATGAACACGACGTCCAGCATGGGCGTCAGGTCGATCTGGCCGGCTTCCTCTTCGGCGGCCTTCTTGGCCGCGGCTTCTCTCATGCTCATGTCAGCGATTCCCCGCGCTCGCCCAGTTCACCGCACCGGCCCCCGCCTCGCGCGCGGCATCCGCCACGTTGACGACGCTGTTGGCCGTGGCGCCCTTCTCAACCTTGATCGTCACGGCCTGTTCCGGGTCCGAGGCGAGGAGGCGCTGGATGTTGGCGCGCACGGCGCGGGCGTCGACGCGACGATTTTCCATCCAGATCTGGTCATTGGAGTGGATATTCACGAGGATGCTGGTCGCGTCCGACGGGTCCGACTGGTTCTTGTCCGGCCGGTTGACTTCAATCCCCGCCTCCTTGATGAAGGAGGCGACGACGATGAAGAAGATGAGCATGATGAAGACCACGTCCAGCATGGGCGTGAGGTCGATATCCGCCTGCTCGTCCGCTTCCTGGTTCTTGCCGAGTCTGCGCATTAACTGTTTACCCTGTGCTTGGGATCAGAGTGCCCTGGATCAGTGGTCAGAGGTGAGCTGATCCTGCAGGAACTCCTGTTCCCGGTTGGCGATCCGCGTGAGGTAGGTGTTGGCGAACAGGCCCGAGAGGGCCGCCACCATGCCCGCCATGGTCGGGATGGTGGCGCGCTCGACGCCACCCGCCATGGACTTGGCGTCACCGCCACCGGTCACCGCCATCACGTTGAACACTTCGATCATCCCCGTCACCGTGCCCAGGAGCCCCAGCAGAGGGCAGAGTGCCACCAGGGTGGTGATGAGGGGGAGGTTCGCGTTGATGTGCTCCTTCGCCTGGGACAGCAGGCGCATGCGGATCTGCTTCGCGTTCCACGACTTGCGCTCGGCGCGGCCTTCCCAGGCACTGATGACCTGGTAAACCTCCTTGCGCCACGCGAGCTTGAAGAACCAGATCCGCTCGAAGATCAGGGTCCACATCACGAAGACGAGGATCGCGATCAGCCAGAGCACGTTCCCGCCCTTGTCCATGAAGGCGAGAATGGTGTCAAAGAATCCTCCCGACATGGTGATCCCCCTAGGCCTTGTTGCCGCCTTCCGAGTGCTCGGCGACGATACCCGTCGCCTGCTCGTTGAGCACGTGGATGATGCGCTGCGCGCGGCCGTTGACGACCGTGTGCAGGAGCACCGTCGGGATGGCCACGAGCAGACCGAGGACCGTGGTCACCAGGGCACTGGAGATACCGCCGGCCATGGCCTTCGGATCGCCGGCACCGAAGATGGTGATGGCCTGGAAGGTGATGATCATACCGGTCACCGTACCGAGCAGACCCATGAGCGGGGCGACGGCGGCGATGATCTTGAGCAGCGTGAGGCCGGACTCGAGCTTCGGCGTCTCGCGCATCACGCCCTCGGCCATCTTCAGCTCCAGGGTTTCCGGATCCATGCTCGGGTTGTCCTCGTGGATCTTGAGGACGCGGCCCAGCGGATTGTTGGTGTTGGCGCTGGCGCTCTTCAGCTGGCTGCTCACCTTGGCGCTCGTGGCCGACAGAACAATCAGGCGGAAGATGGCGAGCAGCAGGGCGAAGACACCGATCGCGGTGATCGCGTAGCCCACGTAGCCGCCCTGGTGCCAGCGCTCCTCGATGGTCGGGCTATCGATGATAGCCGCGAGGAAGGAGCCGCCGGTCGGGCCGGTCGGGTCGATACCGAACTTGTGGAAGCCGCTGCTGGCGTTGGCGAGTTCCTTCGCCCAGCTGTTGTAGCCGCCACCGGGCTGCCGCGGCAGCACGCTCAGGTGATCGTTGTTGTAGGACAGGTAGTTGCCGTCCATGTCGACGACGTTGAAGGCACCGATACGGACCACTTCACGCTCCGCGCGCTCGCCGGTGGCCGTGGCCACTTCCGTGTTGAAGCGGACCACGTTGCCGGTCTCGCTGATCTCGCGCAGCATCTCGTACCAGACGCGCTCGATTTCGGTGATCTTCGGCAGCGTGTCAGACGTGCTCATCTTGTCGATGAGGTCGGTCAGGAAGTCGCCGCGGTTCGGGTACTGGGCAGAGACCAGGGACACCTCGAGGTTGGACTTGAGGTCGCCGGCGGCGGCGGTCAGGTGACCGAACAGCTCGGTCAGGGCACCGAGGCGCTCCTTGAGCTGCGCCTGCTTGTCGGCGATGAGCAGTTCGTTCTCTTCGAACTGGTCTTCAAGCTGGGCGGAAATGCGCTCCTGGCGGGCGCGCTCGGCTTCCGCCTCCTTGAGCAGCTGGGCCTGGTTGGCCTTCTCGCGGGCGAAACGCTGTTCACGCTCGCGGTTTTCCTGTTGCTCGGCAACCTGGCCGCGCTTCACGAACTCAAGCAGCTCTTCCAGGCTCTTGGCGGCTTCGGCGCGCTTGTCGACCGCCGGCTCCACCGGTGCCTCACCGGCCGCTGCCGCGTCATCCTGCGCATTGGCGACACCCGCCACCGTGATGAAACCGCCGAGGACAACGGCGGTAATCAGCTTGTTGAACAGATCCATTATTCAGCCTCCGGTGCAGCGACGGGCATGTTGAGGAGTTCGATGGCAGCCTGCTTCTTGGCGATACGAACGCCCTTGCGGATGGCATTGCCGTATTCACCGGCCGGGAGCGGATCCCAGGCGCGGGTTTCGTTGTTCCAGACGCCGGCTTCCGAGCCGTCAGTGGTCTGGTAGACGAGTGCGATGCGACCGATACGCAGGAAGTCGACGTCGCGGGTGACGCCGTTCAGCTCGATGGTGTCGCTGTAGGTCTCGAAGCCGCGGCCGTACTGCAGCTCGATATTGTAGGCCTCGAGGACCTGGCGGAATTTCTCGGCGACGGTCAGGTCGGAGCGGTCGACGTTGTCCCGGAGGAACTCGATGCGGCGCTGGCGCTCGTCGAGATTGAACGGTACGTCCATCGCGACGAACTGCTCGAGGCCGTCGATCATGCGGACCACCAGGGCGGGCATCTGCCGCTGGGTGATCTGCACCTCATCGATGGAGCCCTCGATATCGGCGATCCGCTTCTCCTGGTTGGAGATCTGGCGGCGCAGCCGATCGTTGTAGACCTTGAGGCCGTCGATCTGCTTGTTGACCGCCTTGTAGTCTTCGAGCAGGTCCCGGGTCTCTTCCGCGAGGCGGTCGATCTTCGCCTGCGACTGGCGGGCCGCTTCATTCTTTGCCTCGCTGACGTCGAGGACCTCTTCAAGCGTCGCCGACTGCGCGGTGACAGCGCCACCCAGCAGGGCGGAAGCGGTCAGCAGCGGCAGCAGCACATTCTTCAGTCGATAGGTATTCATGGGAATAGTGCTTCCTATAGCCAACAAAAGTTTTCAGAGCTGATGGGGGGGAGACCCGGTTGCGCTTTCGGTAGAAACAGACAGCGTCTTCTGTAATCGAGCAACGAATATAAGCAGATACGCCCGGCGATTTCAAACCTCTTCAAAAAGGAGCGGGTCCGGGGCTGCAGCGTGAACGCGAGTGTTACCTTTCTACACATGCGAAGCCCCTTCCGTAACGGGCTCGCGGTCGTAAACGAGGAAACTGTAGGCCCAAGGGTTGTCTTCGCAGGCCGCGTGCTCCTCCCGGGCGACCTCCCGGAAGGCGGCCCAGTCCACCGGCGGCAGCACGGCGTCACCGGGGATGTCGCCGTGCACACGGGTGAGGTAGATCCGCTCGACCCGCGGCAGCCCCAGGGCGTAGAGCTGGGCACCGCCGATGAGCATGACCTCTTCCGCCCCGTCGATCTCGGCGACGGCGCCGGCCAGGGCGAGCGCCTCATCGAGATCGTGAGCCACGCGCACACCCGCGGCCTCGAAGGCCGGGTTGGTCGTGACCACGATGTTGCAGCGCCCGGGCAGCGGCCGGCCGATGCTGTCGAAGGTACGCCGCCCCATGATGACCGGCTTGCCCATGGTCACCCGGCGGAAGTAGCGCAGATCCTCCGGCAGGCGCCAGGGCAGGGCGTTGTCGCGGCCGATAACGTCGTTTTCGGCCGCGGCGACAATCATGGCGAGGCGCGCCATCAGACGGCCACCGGCGCCGGGATGTGCGGGTGCGGGTCGTAACCGCGCACCTCGAAGTCCTCGAAGCGGTAGTCGTAGATCGTCGGCGGGCGCCGCCCGATATGCAGCGTCGGCAGGGGCCGCGGCTCCCGGGCGAGCTGCGTCTTCACCTGCTCGAGGTGGTTCAGGTAGATGTGCGAATCGCCCGTGGTGACGATGATCTCGCCGGGCTCGAGGTCGCACTGCTGGGCCAGCATGTGCGTGAGCAGCGCCAGGCTCGCCGTGTTGTAGGGCAGGCCGAGGAAGCTGTCCGAGGAGCGGATGTAGAGCTGCGAGGACAGGCGCCCGCCGGCCACGTAGAACTGGTACAGCAGGTGGCAGGGCGGCAGCGCCATGCGGCCCGCGCGCACGTTGTCCTGGGGGCTCAGGGACTCGTCCGGCAGGTAGCCCACATTCCAGCCGTGGAAAAGGATGCGCCGGCTGTCCGGGTTGCGGCGCAGCGTGTCGACCACGTAGTCGATCTGGTTCACCGGCCCGTGCTCCGTGGGCCAGGCCGTCCACTGGGCCCCGTAGATGGGGCCGAGGTCGCCCTCCTCCGTGGCCCACTCGTCCCAGATGCTGACGCCGTTGTCCTTCAGCCAGCGGGTGTTGGTGTCGCCGCGGAGGAACCAGAGGAGCTCATTGGCGATGCTGCGGAAGTGCAGCTTCTTGGTAGTGAGCAGGGGAAAGCCGTCGGCGAGGTCGTGCCGGTACTGGCGCCCGAAGACCGACAGGGTCCCGGTACCGGTGCGGTCGCTTTTCTCGACACCGTTGTCGAGGATGTCGCGGAGCAGGTCGAGGTAGGGTTTCATCGGGTCGCGCCCTCCGCCGCGCGGCCGCGGCCGTAGGCCAGCCACAGCAGGAAAAGCCCCACGGCGATCAGGGGCAGGCTGAGCAGCTGGCCGCGGGTGACCCAGCCGAAGGCCTGGAAGCCGAGGTGCGCGTCCGGCTCACGGAAGAACTCGGCAACGCTGCGCAGCAGGCCGTAGCCCAGCGCGAACACGCCCGAGGCGGCCCAGGTCGGGCGCGGCCGGCGCGTGAACCAGAGCAGCACCGCGAACAGCAGCATGCCCTCGAGGGCGAACTGGTACAGCTGCGAGGGGTGCCGGGGGAGCTGCAGGGGATCGTCCGGGAACACCATGGCCCAGGGCACGTCCGTGGGCCGGCCCCAGAGCTCCTGGCCGATGAAATTGCCGAGGCGTCCGAGGGCGAGCCCCAGCGGGGCCAGCGGCGCCACGAAGTCGAGCATGCGGCCGAAGGCAATGCCGTCCCGGCGGGCGAGGAACCAGCTCGCGAGGACCACGCCAAGGAAGCCGCCGTGGAAGGCCATGCCCCCCTCCCAGACGCGCAGGAGCCAGGTCGGGTCCTCGGCGAGGCGCTCACCGCCGTAGAACAGCGCGTAGCCGATGCGCCCGCCGAGGACGACGCCCAGGGCGCCGAAGAAGATCAGGTCGTCGACCTGGCGCCGGTTGAGCGGCGCGCCCGGCGCGCGGCTGCGGCGCAGCGCCAGCCACCAGGCAAAGCCCAGGCCGGCGAGGTAGGCGAGGCCGTACCAGTGGATCTTCACCGGGCCGACGGCGATCGCGACCGGGTCGATCTCGGGATAGCTCAGCACCACGCTACTCCATCGGCGGGGGAACGAACTGGCCGAGACCGCGGTCGTTGAGCAGGCCCTCCAGGCGATGCCGGACCTGTGTACTGTTGTCGAGGCCGCGCACCTCGCTCACCAGCGCCGCGGCCTCGGCCCGGGTCACGCTGCGCAGGGCCTTCTTCACCCGGGGCAGGCTGGTGGCGTTCATGGACAGCACGTCGAAGCCCATGCCCAGGAGCAGCAGCGCCGCCGACGGGTCGCCGGCGAGCTCGCCGCAGATGCTGACCTGCTTGCCCTCGCCGTGGCCGCCCTGGACCACGGCCTCGAGCGCGGCCAGCACCGCCGGGTGCAGGGCGTGGTAGAGGTCCGAGACCCGGGGGTTGTTGCGATCCACGGCGAGCAGGTACTGGGTCAGGTCGTTGCTGCCGACGGAGAGAAAGTCGACGCGCCGGGCGAACGCCGCGGCCTGGTAGACCGCCGCCGGCACTTCCACCATCACCCCCACCGGCGGCATGGGCGACTCGAGGCCCTCCTGCTCGACCTCCTGCTGGCTGCGCCGGATCAGCGCCAGGGCCTCGTCGAGCTCGGCCACGTTGGTCACCATGGGCAGCATGATGCGCAGGTTGCCGAGGCCCGCGTTGGCCTTGAGCATCGCGCGCACCTGGGCGAGCAGGATCTCCGGGTGGTCCAGGGTCACGCGGATGCCGCGCCAGCCGAGGAAGGGGTTTTCCTCCTCGATGGGGAAGTAGGGCAGGGCCTTGTCGCCGCCGACGTCGAGGGTGCGCATGGTGACCGGCTTCGGCGCGAAGGCCTCGAGCTGGTCGCGGTAGATGCGCCGCTGCTCCTCCTCGCTGGGGAAGCGCTCGCCGAGCAGGAAGGGCACCTCGGTGCGGTACAGGCCCACACCCTCGGCGCCCCGCTCGAGGGAGCGGGAGACATCGGCCATGAGCCCCGTGTTCACCCAGAGCGCCAGGCGGTGGCCGTCGAGGGTCTCGCAGGGCTCGTCGCGCAGTGCCTCGAGGTCCCGGTTGAGGGCAACATCCTGCTCGGCGAGGTCCCGGTAGCGCTCGACGAGCTCCTCGGACGGGTTCAGGTGCACCACGCCGCTGTAGCCGTCGACAATGGCGCGCATGTCGCGCAGGCGCGTGTAGGGCAGGTCCACCGCCCCCATGACCGTGGGCACACCCATGGCGCGGGCGAGGATGGCGACGTGGGAGTTGCCGGAGCCGCGCACGGACACGAGGCCCGCGAGGCGCTTGCGGGGGATCTCCCCGAGCATGGAGGCGGTGAGCTCCTCGCTCACCAGCACCGTCTGCTCGGGGTACTCGGCTTCCTCCCGCCCTTCCGCCTGCAGGTAAGCAAGCACTCGCGTACCGAGGTCCTTCACGTCCACCGCGCGTTCCCGGAGATAGCTGTGCTCCATGCGCTCGAAGTGGCGGATGTGCTCGATCATGACCTGGCTGAGAGCACCCTGCGCCCACTCGCCGGCCTTGATGCGCGCCGCCACCTCGCCGCCGATGGTGGAGTCGTCGAGGATACCGAGGTAGACGTCGAAGAGGGCGTGATCCTCTGCCGAGAGCTCGTCGCGGAGGTTGTCGGCAACGGCGCGGACGTCCTGGCGCACCTGGTCCAGGGCGCGCTTGAAGGCGCGCAGCTCGGCGCGCCGGTTCTCGGCCGCCCGCCGCGGCACCGTGTACAGGTCCGCGACCGGCGACACCACGCGGACGGCGCCGATGGCGATGCCCGGGGCGCCGGGCACCCCGGTGATCTTGGTGGACAGGCCGGGCGCGGCGGCGTGGGGCACGTCGCCGGTGACCTGCGCGTGGGCGATCGCGCCGGCGAGTTGCGCCGACATCGTCACCAGGAAGGCCTCCTCGCTCTCGTCGAAGCGGCGCCGGGCCTTCTGCTGCACCACCAGCACGCCCAGCACCGTGCGCTGGTGGATGATGGGGACGCCCAGGAAGGAGTGGAAAGGCTCCTCGCCGATGTCCGGCAGGAAGCGGAAGTTCGGGTGCGTCTCGGCGCTGTCGAGGTTGACCGGCTCCTCGCGTTCCGCGACCAGCCCGACGAGCCCCTCGCCGAGGCCCAGGCTCACCCGGCCGACCAGGGCCGGGTTCAGCCCCTCGGTGGCGCGGAATACGTAGCGCTCGCCGCCGCGGTCCCGCATGTAGACGCTGCAGACCTCGGTACCGAGGGCGGCGCGCACCCGGCTGACGATGATGGCGAGCGCGTCGTCGAGGCTCTCGGCGGCATTGACCTCCTGGACGATGCCGCGAAGGACTTCAAGCATCGGCATGCAGCTCCCCGGGAGCCGGCAGCCGCTCGCCCAGCGTGGGCGCGAGTTCGCGGAGGGCGCGCCGGTAGACGTCGCGCTTGAAGTAGACCACCTGGCCCAGCGGGTACCAGTAGCTCACCCACTGCCAGTGATCGAATTCCGGCTTGGCATTCCGGTCCAGGCGGATGGCGCTCTCGTCGGCGACCAGCCGCAGCAGGTACCACTTCTGCTTCTGGCCGATGCAGACCGGGTCCTGCCCGCGGCGGATGAAACGCTTCGGCAGGCGGTAGCGCAGCCAGCCGCGGGTGCAGGCCATGACCTCGACGGCCTCCGGGGCGAGACCGACCTCTTCCTCGAGCTCCCGGTACAGGGCCTGCTCCGGTTTCTCGCCGCGGTTGATGCCGCCCTGGGGAAACTGCCAGGCGTCGCGGCCGCCGACACGCCGGGCCCACAGGAGCTGGCCGTGATCGTTGGCGATCACGATGCCGACGTTCGGCCGGAATCCCTGTGCGTCGATCATTCCCTGCTGCCTCGCTAGCGGACCGGGCATTGTTCCACACTTTATGCAGGCTGAGAAATTGTCCCCCGGCCCGGCGGCCGCTAAGCTGGCGCCCCTTCCCGAGCAGTCCCCGACGCAGGCGGCACTCCCCATGGCACTGGCGATCTTCGACCTCGACAACACCCTCATCGCCGGCGACAGCGACCACCTGTGGGGCGAGTGGCTGTGCGCCCGGGGCCTCGTCGACGCCGATGCCTTCGCCGCCCGCAACACGCAGTTCTATGCCGACTACCGTGCCGGCACCCTGGACATCCACGCCTACCTTGCTTTCGCGCTGGCGCCCCTGCGCGGCCGCAGCGTCGCCGAGGTGGCGGACTGGCAGCGCCGCTTCCTCGCCGACTGCATCGAACCGATCATGCTGCCCGCGGCCCGGGCCCTGATCCGGGGCCACCGCGCCAACGGCGATACGCTGCTGGTGATCACCGCCACCAACGAGGTGGTGACGCGGCCGATCGTCGACGCCCTCGGCGTGGAGCACCTGATCGGCTGCGGCGTGGAAGTGGTGGACGGCGTGTACACGGGCGAAGCCGTGGGCGTACCGAGCTACCGGGAGGGCAAGGTGGACCGGCTGCACAGCTGGCTGGAGGAGCGGCCGGGCGAATCGCTGGCCGGGGCCACCTTCTACAGCGACTCGCACAACGACCTGCCGCTGCTGAAGCGCGTGGATTACCCGGTGGCGGTGGACCCGGACCCGGAACTCGCCGCCCGGGCCGCCGCCTCGGGCTGGCAGGTGATCAGCCTGCGCGGCTAGCGGTCGCTCAGGTCAGTCGTCTTCGCTGCAGTGCTGCTGATAGGCCTCGGCATCCAGCAGCTGTGCCAGCTCGCCGCTGTCCGTGGGCTTCAGTTTGAAGAACCAGCCGTCGTTGTAGGGGTCGCTGTTGACGGTCTCCGGCGTCTCCTCGAGCTCGCCGTTGACCGCGATCACGGTGCCGCCGACGGGGGCGTAGATATCCGAGGCGGCCTTCACCGACTCGACCACGCCGGCCTCGTCGCCGGCGGCCAACTCGGCGCCTTCCTCCGGGAGTTCGACAAAGACGACGTCGCCCAGGGCATCCTGGGCGTGGTCACTGATGCCGACGGTGACCGTGCCGTCCTCTTCGAGGCGCGCCCACTCGTGGCTCTTCGCGTACTTGAGTTCCCCGGGTGCCTGGCTCATCAGCGCTCCTCAACGGTCAATGCTGCAATGCGGTTGCGCGATTGTAGCGGCGCCCCGGAATGGGGCACAAGCGCTCAGCGCGCCACGCCCATGGCCTGGCGGATCAGCTCCCGCTTCAACGGCACCGCACCGTCGACCAGGCGCAGGCCGCTGTTGCGCAGCCAGCGCACGGGCAGGGCGCGGGCGCCGAACAGGCGCTTGAAGCCCTCCATGGCCGCCATCATCAGCAGGTTGTCGCCCTTGCGCTCGCGCTGGTAGCGCCTGAGGACATCGAGGCGGCCCGGGTCGAGGCCGCGTTCCGCGGCGCGCAGCACCTCCGCGGCCAGCACCTCCACGTCCGCAAGGCCCAGGTTGATGCCCTGGCCGGCGAGGGGGTGAATGGTGTGCGCCGCGTCGGCGACGAGAGCCACGCCGGGGGCGATGTAATCGACCGCGTGCCGCTGCCGCAGGGGAAAGGCCAGGCGCCGCGTGCTGGCCAGCACGGCCCCGAGCCGGTGCTCGGAGGCGGCGCCCAGCGCCGCGCAGAAGCCGGCCTCGTCGAGGGCGAGCAGTTCCTCCGCCTGCGCCTCCTCGATGGACCAGACGATGGAGCAGCGGTGGCTGCCGTCCTCGCCGTCGGGCAGCGGCAGCAGCGCCAGCGGCCCCGTGGGCAGGAAACGCTGCCAGGCCGTGGCGGCGTGGGGACGCTCCAGCTGCACCGTGGCGACGATGGCGCGGTGGCCGTAATCCCATTCCCGGGTGCGGAACCCGAGCGCCTCGCGCAGCGGCGAGAGGGCACCGTCCGCCGCCACCACGAGCTTCGAGCGCAGCGTGTCACCCCCGGCCAGGGCGAGGACGACCTGGCTGCCCTCGCGGACCACCCGGTCCACGCGCTCCGGCGCGCGCACGGTGACGTCCGCGGCGCCGCGGAAGCGTTCCACCAGCGCCTCCACCAGTACCCGGTTCTCGACGATGGTGCCGAGGGCCGGCGCGCCGACCTCGTCGACGTCGAACTCGATGGCGCCGGTGCCCTCCGCGTCCCACACCGTCATGTGCCGGTAGGGGCAGGCGCGCACGGCGGTGACGCCGGCCCAGGCACCGAGCCGCTCGAGAAAGGCCTGGGACCGAGGCGTCAGGGCGCTGACCCGGGCGTCGAAGCCGTCGAGACCCGGGGCCGGCTCGCTCCGCCCCGCCGGCAGCGCTCGCGCCTCCACCAGGGCGATGGACAGGCCGTGGCCGGTGAGCGCCGCGGCGAGGGCGGAGCCGGCGATACCGGCACCGACGATGGTGACGTCGAAGCTGTGCTCAGCCACGGGGAGACTCCAGGGCGGCCATGCCGGCGGCATGGCGCACGAAGCTGTCCTTGAGGGTGCGCGCGACATCCAGCCCGGCGAGGGCGAGGTCACGGGCGATGCCGATCAGCGGATCCGCGTGCATGAACAGGCCGGGCAGGAGATCGCTGGCGGCGATGGTGCGCTGCTGGTCGCCGGCCTGCCGCTCCCGGTAGGCCTGCAGCACCGCGAGGTCGCCGGGGCTGGCGCCGGCCGCCACGCCGCGGGCGATCTCGTCCGCGAGCGCGTGCACGTCGCGCAGCGCCAGGTTGAAGCCCTGGCCCGCGACCGGGTGCAGGGCGTGGGCCGCGTTGCCCACGACCACCAGGTGCCGGCGCACGGTCTCCCGCGCCTCGACGAGCGCGAGCGGGTAACTGTGCCGCTCGCCCACGGCCAGGGGACGGCCCAGGCGGTAGCCGAAGGCGTCGCGCAGGGCGGCGAGAAACGCCTCGGGCGGGGCGGCCCGCAGCTCGGCGGCGCGCGCCGGGGGCAGGGTCCAGACCAGGGCGGCCCGGTGGGCGCCGTCCGCCGGGAGCAGGGGCAGCAGGGCGAGGGGGCCACTGGCCGTGAAGCGTTCGAAGGCGCGGCCGGCCGGGTCCTCGGCGAAGGCGACGTTGGCCACCAGCGCGTCCTGGCCGTAGCGCTTCTCTGTCGCGCCGAGGCCGAGCGCATCGCGCAGGCCCGAGCGGGCGCCGTCGGCGATCACCAGCAGATCGGCGTCAAGCTCTGTAGCGTTCTCTGTCCCGCCTGCCGCCTCGCCGGCCAGGCTGACCCGGAGCCCGCCGGCATCCGGCCGCGCGCCGAGGCAGCGGGCCGGCGACAGCACGCGCACCCGGGGCGTGGCGCGCAGCCGGTCGGCGAGCACCGACCCCAGCCAGGCGTTCTCCACCACCCAGCCCAGCGCCGGCCAGCCCTGCTCCACCGCGTGCAGGCAGGACGAGCCGAAGTGGCCGCGGCTGGAGACGTGGATGTGCTCGATGGGGCAGGCGCCGGGCGCCAGCGGCGCCCAGGCATCGAGGGTCTCGAACACCTGCCGCGTGCTGTAGCTGAGCGCGGTGGAGCGGGCGTCGAAGGACGGGTGGTAGCTGCCGGCCCCGTCCGCCGGCAGCGGGAAGCCCTCGACGAGGACCAGCTCGATGGCCTCGGGCAGCCGGCGGGCGAGCGCCAGCGCCAGGCTTATACCCACCATGCCGCCGCCGGCGATGACGATGCGTTGCGCCCCTTCCGTCATGTCCGCTCAGGCCGCCATCAGGGCTTCGATGTCATCGGGTGCCACCGGCACCCCCGCGGACAGTACCTCCGGCCCGTCGGCGCCGATGGCGACATCGTCCTCGATGCGGATGCCGATGCCGCGCCACTTCTTTGCCACCCGCGTGTTGTCCGGCGCCACGTAGATGCCCGGCTCCATGGTCATGACCATGCCCGGCTCGAGCAACCGCCACTCGCCGCCGACGCGGTAGTCGCCGACGTCGTGCACGTCGAGACCGAGCCAGTGCCCGGCGCGGTGCATGTAGAAGTCGCGGTAGGCGCCGTCCTTGATCAGCTTCGGCACCCGGCCGCGGAGCAGCCCCAGCTCCACCAGCCCCTCGGTGATCACGCGCACGGTCGCATCGTGGGGCTGGTTCCAGTGGTTGCCCGCCCGCGAGGCGGCGATCCCCGCGGCATGGGCCGCCTGCACCACCTCGTAAAGGGCGCGCTGGGCGGGGCTGAAACGGCCGTTCACCGGGAAGGTGCGGGTGACGTCCGCGGCGTAGCCGTGGTATTCGCAGCCCGCGTCGATGAGCACCAGGTCGCCGTCGCGCAGCCGCTCGCTGTTCTCGACGTAGTGCAGGATGCAGCCGTTGGCACCGCCGCCGACGATGGCGGGGTAGGCCGGGAAGCGGGCCCCGCCGCGGGCCCAGGCATAGGCGAGCTCCGCCTCGAGCTGGTATTCATAAAGGCCCGGGCGGCAGGCGCGCATGGCCGCGCAGTGTGCCTCGGCGGTGACCTGGGCCGCGCGGCGCATCACCCTGAGCTCGCCGGCGCTCTTCACCAGCCGCAGCTCGTGGAGCATGTGGTCGAGGTCCGTGAACTCCCCCGGCGGCACCGCGCCGCTGGACTCCCGCTCGCGGATGCTGTTGACCCAGCCCATCAGCCGGGCGTCGAAGCCGCGGCTGCGGCCCATGGAGTAGTAGACCCGCTCCCGGCCCTCGATGAGCCCGGGCAGGATGTCGTCGATGTCGCCGACGGGAAAGGCATCGTCGGCGCCGTAGCGCTCGACCGCGCCCTCGGGACCGGCGCGGTAGCCGTCCCAGAGCTCCCGCGCCGGGTCCCGGTCGCGGCAGAAGATGACGCACTGGCCGTGGCGGCGTCCCGGCACCAGGACGAGCACGGCATCGGGTTCCGGGAAACCGGTGAGATAGAGAAAGTCGCTGTCCTGGCGGAACGGGTACTCGCTATCGCGGTTGCGGTACTGCTGCCGCGCCGACGGGATCACGGCGATGCTGTTCGGCTCCATCAGCGCCATGAGGTTGCGCCGCCTGCGCGCGAACTCGCGCTTGCCGATACCCCGGGCCTGCGCCACTAGTGCACCGTGCTGCCGGCGGGCGGCGAGGCCGGCCGCGCCTCCGCGGCCTGCTGCAGGCTGTCGAGGATGATGTTCATGGCCGCGAAGCGCAGGTACTCGACGAGGTCGGCGTAGGCCTGCTCCGCCTCGTCGTCGCTGTCGTCGCCGACGCCGGCCTGGGCGATGGCGGCGAAGTCCTTGAGGGCCTCGGCGCTGTCCGTGGCCACGGCCGCGTCCGTGCTGCGGCTGCTCACCCGGGCCTGGGCGAAGCCGGAGAGAAAACCGCGGCACCAGTCCGCGATCGCCACGGTGCGCTCGCCGAGGTCGCTGTCGTCATCGGGCAGCAGCGGGTGGAAGCGCAGGGCCTCGTCGGTCAGCAGCTGGGCCGTGCTGACGTAGAAGCGCTGCAGCCCGTCCGCGAGCTCACCGTGGGGGTCGAAGCCGAGGGCGGAGCCGACGCCCGCCAGCCCCGCTTCCGGGGAGGGGTCGGCGCCGCCGGCCAGCAACCCGGCGAGGCAGCCGTGCAGCTCCGACGGCGACTGCGAGACGCCCTGCTCGACCAGCTGGTCGGCCACCTCGTCGAAGACGGGCAGGTCACCGGTTTCCCCCGGTGCCGGATCGAACAGGCCGCTCACGGGGCCTGCCTGCGAGGTTCCCTGCAAAAAACGCGGCAGATGGTTGAATTGACTGGCATTTACGCCGTTGACCTCCTCGGGATGCGGGGTCTATAGTGCGGGAGACCTCGCGGAATGCCAAGTATAGCGACGATACCTGACGAGATGGCGGACGATGCGCTCAAGCTGCTGGAAAACAAGATCGACCAGCTCATCGAGCTGTGTGCGGAGCTCAACCGCGAGAACCGCCAGCTGAAGGCGGAGAACCTGGGCTGGCGCCAGGAGCGCCGGGAACTCATCGAGAAGAACGACCTCGCGCGGGAGCGAGTGGAAGCCACCCTCGCCCGCCTCCGCGACCTGGAGTAGGCCCATGGCGCCCCACACCGTCTCGGTCACGATCCTCGACAAGGACTACCAGGTCGCCTGTCCCGAGGACCAGGCCGCCGACCTCACTGCCGCCGCCAACTACCTCGACCAGCAGATGCGCGCGATCCGCGATACCGGCAAGGTCATCGGGCTCGAGCGCATCGCCGTCATGGCGGCCCTCAATATCAGTTACGACCTGCTGCGGGCGGGCCGGGGCGAGGAGTCCGTGGGCCGGCTGCCCGACGACGGCAGCGCCGACAGCACCTTTCGCGGCCTCAACCGCAAGCTGGATGAGGCCCTGCACCAGCTGCGGCAGATCGAGATCAGCTGATTTCCGCCACCCCGGTCGGCCCCGGGGTGCCCCTGCGCTATAATAGAGGCT
>CAJWWA010000017.1 GCA_913048495.1 uncultured Halieaceae bacterium | reverse complement strand
GATACCGCAGTGGCTTGGCCACGGAAGACAAACGAGCCGGCCTGCAGGGTTTGCTTGATCTTGCTCTGCAGTTGGGTCGCGAGCTTGGCGGCGCGGTCGAGCTGACCAGTGCAGTAATCCTTGACCTCTTGGTCGGGCTCGTTACGGTGCAGTTCGGCAATGCGCTGGCAGCGATAGATTTCGTTTGCCAGATCGTCGAGTTCGGAATTGGCGCGAGCCAATAGCCCGATGACGTTCCGGCCCGCGCGGCTGCGGGAGTCATCCAGCATCCGGTTCTTGGCTGTGTCGTAGTCGCTGGCGGGTACCAACTCGACGACAGTTTGAATGGTGCTCTGATCGCCGGCCAGGCTGGTGATAGCGCTGCCGGCCTGGACCTTCAGGCCCGTTGCGACCGCCATCGTGCCGTGGAGGCTGACGCGGGGCAGCGGATCGAAGGACTCGCGCAGCGCATCGTTGAAGATGCGTTTCACGTCCACGGTGCGCAGTGCAATGGCACCGCGCTCCTGCTCGATATCCCGCAGCTTTTCGCTGAGGAAGACCAGGCTGCCGTCCTTCTCTCCGAGCGGCACATGCACGTCGCCCAGCATTTCTTCAACGGCTTTCTTTACCGTGTCGAGCTGCGATGGCGCCGTGACGGAGGGATGCATCAGGCTGACGACGTTCTGCACCGACACCGGCAGGTTGCCCAGGATCTGCAGCACTGCAACGGACTTCGCGATGTCCTGATGGAGCTGCGAATCCGGAAAGCGAATCTGGACCTTGCCAACCGCCTGGTGGATGGACGTGAAGGCACGGCGGATATCCTTCTCCAGCTCGTCGTAGAGCGTGACGGTGGTGGCAAGCCAACCCACGGGCTGATCGGCCATCGCCTTAGAGCCGCCTTCACCTTTCAGGACGTCCTGGATCACCTTGATCGCAGAGCGCAGGCCGATGCCGCCGGTGGACTTGGCCAGGGCGCCGAGCAAGTGCAGCAGGATGTCGAAGTGAGCAGGCAGGAACGGGTAGAGATTGGTGAAACTCTCTTTGCTGAAGTCCGCGTCGTAATACTTGGCGTCCTGCAGCTTGGTGTTGTGCCGTAGGGCCTGACCATGGGCATCGAACAGCTTGCCCAGCTCAGTCTCACCAGCCGGTGATTTGCCGAGCAGGCGGCGATAGCAGATCTCTTTGATGTCGCTCGATTCGAGGTCGATCTGGATCGGGAAGCGGTCTTTCAGCTTGTAGAGCTTGTCGGAGTTCAGTGCGGCGCGCGGGTCGTCTTCAGTCAGCGTCTGCTGCGCCGTGGAGATGATCCAGGCCTTGCCGTCGCCCAGCCGCTTGAGGTTCTTGGCCAGACCGTCGAGGTTGAGGATCAGGTTGTCGCGCGAGGCCACGTACTGGCCAACTTCGTCGACGATGAAGATGATGTTCTGTTTGCCGCTCTTCTCGCGGACGATATCGATCATCTCCTGCACGCGCTGGTCTTCGAACTGGAAGAAGCCCTCGGTGCTGGACGAGAAGGACTTGGCTTCCGGGAAGAGCGCCGGATACATCTCGTGAGCGATCTTCGGAATCAACCCGTCGATGGCCAGGGGGTTGTTCTGCACACGCGCCCAGGTGGCACCGGGCAGCGCCTGGGCGATGTGCTCATGCAACTCGGGCGTGCGACCGTCTTTCTCGACCATGCGCTCGAAGGCGGCAACCTTGAGGTTGCGCGAGTAACCGGCCCACTGGAGTACCTTGAAATAGAGGACGGTGGAAACGTCTTCCATCGTGGCTCCGGCGAGCATTTCGCTCGCAAGGTCCAACATGACCACGGCAGCCGGGAACCGTTGTGCGACGGTGCTGAGCAGGGCCTTGGTTTGCGGCTTGTGCAGGCGGTCCTGCAGGTACTTGATGAACGGCGTACCGTCGATGGTGCGTTGGTCGTCGAAGGCTAGGCCGAGGTACTTGGTGAACGAGCTCTTGCCGGAGCCGTAGAAGCCTGAGACCCAAACGCCGACCTCGTTCTCGCCACCGGACTCCATCGCCAGCTGCATGCGGTCGAGGAGCTTGCGAAACTGCTCCTCAATGCTCTCGGTGACCACGTACTCGGAGATCTCAGCCTTGAGGCGACCTTCTTGCGAGGCGCCATAGGTGATGACCTTCTCGATGGTCCGGTAGATGTCCTTGCTTGGGTCGAAGAGCGAGCGGATGGTCATAGATTTGTCCCAGGGTTCTTTTGTCTGATCAGCCGCCGACGTGGACGGAGCGGTAGTTGCCGTCTTCCGGGTAGAAGCCGAGAAACTTGAGGCGCGTCTTGCCGGTTCGCACGCCGGGGTACAGAAAAATCGTCGGCACGTGAAATTTGCCTTGGAGTTGGCTCTCGATGGCGCCGATGCGCAGAAACGGATGCAGCGCCTCAAGGTCCGTCACCAAAAGCAACGCGTTCTGCTGGCCTTCGAGCGGCTGAAGGGCCTCCTCCAACCGCTTCAGCAGGCCGTTATCCGCCGTCAGGATGTCTGCCAGAGCCTTGTTCGTACGCGGCCAATCCAGTGGAGCAGACTTGTCCTCCATCACGCAGAGCGACCAGAATGGGTCGTCTTTGAGCAAGGTCCAGATCTGTTCGGCAATGGAGAACGTGTGCACGTCCCAGCCTTCCTGGTGGAGCTTGGCCACCCAGGCAGGCGTTTGCCGCTTGACCTCGAGGATCTGCTCTGGAGGAAAGACGAGGTAGTAAATCGGCTCGAAGCTCGCATGACCGAGCTCACGCCCGTGCCGGATGCGCTCGCGCAATTCGTCGAAATCAGCTTTGAGTGAGGACATCGCAGAGCGCCTCCATGTCTTGTTGTTTCCAACTGATTCGAATCACATCACCCGCCGCCTGGACGATGAGTAATCCTTTCAGCGAAAGCCGCTTGATCTCTTCCAGCACGTCTTCACGCGCCAGGCCAAACAGATGCCAGTCTTCGTGCGTCAGCAGAGCGTTGTCACCGACGCCGGAAGAGTGCAGCTCGTAGGCAAGGTAAGCGGCCACTGATGGTGAGATGCGGAACGGCAGAATGCGACGGCTCGAACGCAATCCTCGTTCAAGCATTCCGTAGTCGGCACAACATCCGGTCAGATAGGCGGAGACACGCCGAACCGTAGTTTCGGACCAGTGCTTGACCGTCTTGCCATCGTCAATGCCCCGCTCGACAAAGGTGCGAGCGTCGTCATTGGTGACATGCGTGTAACCACCGGCATACCGCGTCCAGTACACGTGTCGCACGAAGTCGCCGAGAATCGGGTTCGCTCGGCTCGTAAACACGAGCATGAGCTGCGTCAGGTCAGCGGTTGAAATCGTTGCGGACAGTCGCTTGAGGTGTGCGGCTGGTGCGCCACCGGCCACCAAGTAGCGCGGAGCAAAGCATTCGACGACGATGTTGCGAAGCCGGCGTGCGGTGACGGTGGGGAATCGCCCCGATTCCAGCGCGGCCTGATGTAACTGGTTCGCCGACATGCCGGGCGACCACAGGTCGAGCAGCGTCTTGGTCTCATTGACGAGTCCAAGGCCTGCTTGTAACTGTGTCGTATAGGGCTTGTTGTCGGCCACGATCAACCCACCAGATACGGATACGTTTTGGCGTTCTGCTTGAACGCCGACAGGTAGGCTGCCGCAATGGCCTTCAGGGTGTCAGTGGAATCGATATCCTTGATGCTGCCGACTGCTGTAGGTCCCACACCAGGCGTGCCGCTCGTCGCGGCCAAGCGCTTCAACGCATCCATTGCAGCCTCTTTGCTTTGTGCAACCTGGCTGGCGAGTTCCTCGCCCCCACCGCCTTGCACCATCGCGTGCAGGTCTTGTTCGATCTCTTCCGGCAAACGGAATAGGTGGTAGCTGCCGACGCTCAAATGCTCATCGTGCAATCGTCTAGCTGCCTCCAGCACACCGTGGTACTGAGCGAGCCGGGAAGTTTTGGAGAAGACAGGCTCCAGGAAGAGCCTGCTTGACGCTTCATAAAACGCCGTTGGCCACCAAGCGCATTGAGCACGCTCACCAAGGAAGCCGACGATCAACCTCATTTGCAGCAATGTCGATAGGTAGGATTCCTTCATCTCATCTCTCTTTGTTCGTTGGTTCTGCCGGCGCGATCGACGCAAGCAGAGGTATCCGTTGTTCAGTCAAATTCCGCCCCTGCGCCAGCGGTATCGGGTGCCGAATACCCTGGAGCCAACACGGCATTGCGCACCCCATAGATGGCGAGATGATCCTTCAACCAGAGCCGGTACTCATGGCCGCGCAGGCTGTGGTCGGGGGAGCAGTCCACACTCCACTTGCGCAGGATGTATCCGGCCGTGGCGGCACGCAGCTTCATCCGCAGCACGCCGTCGCGCATGCTGTAGTCCATTTCCGTGATCTCCGGCCGGGGTTGATCCGGATGCGGAACCAACTCCAGCTCGACGATTCGGGTCCACTGAATGTCTTGATCGCTAAGCTCGTGGGGCGCCACTGGCTGACCCTTGAGCACGACGGGGCGTCTGATCCGGGTGATGACGAAATCTCGGAACTCCTGGGACTTCCGGTCGAAGGCGCGAACGTGCCAGCGAAGGCCGTTATCGATCAGCGCGAAAGGGACGATCTCCCGCTCAGTGCGGCCACTGGAGATGGAGTGATACTCAATGCCGAGCGGACAGCCCTGGTGGATCGCCCGGGTCACGTTCGCCAGCACATCCAGATCCGGATGCGTGAGACGTGACGGGCTCTCGCTGGCCACCCACGCCTTAAGCCGCATTGGCTCGCCATCGCCAAAGCCCTGGGTCAGCCACGACAGCACCCGCTCCGGGGGGAAGTCGAAGACCGACTGAAAGCTCGGCCCAAGGACGTAGGACTTGCCCTTGGAGTCGTAGTCGATGTTGCCGGGGGCCAATTCCTTGTAAAGCGCAAGATCCCTCGATGCCGCGGCGGACTGGATGCCGAAGCGCGTCACCAAGTCCTGGCGGCGTATCTCCCCGATGAAGCGCACGCGCAACTCCACGAACGCGAGCCGGTCGCGTTGTGGCTGGGTTAGATCTGCAAGCTGTTCGTTCGACATCCTGGCTAGCTCGTTCGGGTTAGCGAATGCTTGTGTGGGTTATTGCGGAAAGTATATTGTCTGCTCTAGAATCTGTCTATCAGTTGTTTTTGATGCGTGTATGCGTCGTGTTGTGATAACCACAAGGCGGGCGAGACGCGCACTTGGAGCACAGGAGTGAAAGCAGACAAAGCCATCGCGACGTACCGGCGCATGCGGGCGCAGCCGCTGTGGCGCCTGCTTGCCTCGAACACTGGACCTACCGTCATTGGCCTGCTTCAGGCCCATCTTTACGAGAGTGAGCGAAGTCTTCCTGCCTCCATTTTTCACGAACGAATCGCAAGAGATCTGGAAGAGCTACGCGCCCAAGGCGAAGACTTCCCCCAAACGGCACAAGCGTACGTCGCCAGCTGGCTTGCCGATGGGTACCTGGAGCGACGCTTCCCGGCTGGGGCTTCAGAGGAGGAATATGAACTCTCCACGGCCGCCGTCGAAGCCATTCGATTTGTCTCTGGCCTGGAGCAGCCGCACTCAGCCGCAACCGAAAGCCGCCTGACGCTTGTTATCGAGGCACTAGCCCGGCTTGCCGAGGACACCGACACCGACAAATTCCGTCGCATAGACCGGCTCATGGCCGAGCAAGCCCGCATCGATAAGGAGATAGACGCCATCCAGAAGGGGCAGATGCGCGTGCTGCCCCACGCAACGGCGCTGGAGCGCACGCGGGAGATCATCACGTTGGCTGATGATCTTGCAGGTGATTTCCGACGCGTCCGCGATCAGTTCGACCAGCTCAATCGAGATCTCCGTGAACGCATCATGGACAACGATGGCAATCGGGGGGATGTGCTGGATTCACTGTTCGCCGGAATCGACCTGATTTCAGAGAGCGACGCCGGAAGGACTTTCTCCGCTTTCTGGCGATTGCTTACGGACCCAGAACAGGCCGCTACGCTTGATCAGGCCCTTGATAGCGTCATGTCGCGGGAGTTCGTGGGGCAGCTCGAAGCCAAGGAGCGACGATTCCTTCTTCGGCTGACGCGGACCCTTCTCGAGCAGGGCGGCATGGTTCACGAGGTGCTCCAGACCTTCGCGCGCAGCCTGAAGCACTTCGTCCAGAGTCGTGAATACCTCGAGCAACGCCGACTCAATCACCTTCTGAAAGACGCTCAGCGAGCAGCACTCGCCCTGAAGGACGAAGTCAGGGCCACAGAAACCCTCCAGTACACGCTTGAGCTCACGAGCAGCCGTTTGCGCTCCTTGTCTCAATGGGTGCTGTACGACCCCTCCCTACAAGCTTTGCCCGGCCAAATGGCGGAAGGGGATGCCCCGCCAATCGACCTGGAGTCCGTCAGCGAACTGGTCGCCCAGTCCGAGATCGACTTCCGAACATTGAAGGCCAACGTGCTGGCGGTCCTGGAGCAACGGTCCCAGGCATCCATCGCTGACGTGCTGGAGCAGTTCCCCGCTGCACAGGGTTTGGGCAGCGTCGTCGGCCTGCTTGCATTGGGCAGTCGGCATGGTTTCAAAGCCGACCATAGCGAAACCGTAGGCTGGGTTGGAGGCGACGACGAGCGTCGTAGCGCCCGAATTCCAAAGATCTTCTTTTTGAGGGAGCGGGCCAATGAACTGGTCTGAGAACGACGAAGCGGCAATGCCAGCCGAAGCACAAGCGCCAGATGCTTCGCAGGCATCTGCTAACACCCTTTTCATGGGTGACAGCGGCGAGTTGGCGCTGGATACCCGGCGCGCCCTGGTGCAGCTACTTGCGGGACCTTCGCTCGACGGACGTCGACATCCAAAGCTCTGGCCGATATTGGTGCGAGACGAAGCGGTGATACGTCGGCGCCTTGCCGAACTGTTTCTCGAACTGGTCATCGACCGGGACGTACAAGTTGCCTTCACCCGTCAGGCTGATACCGGCGACCTTGAAGTGCCACTCCTGCTGCGTCGCGCGCAGCTGACCTTCATTGACTCCATTCTGCTGCTTCACCTTCGCCAGCGATTGACCCAAGCGGACTCGCAGGGCGATCGTGCCGTGGTGTCGACTGACGAGATCATGGAGTTTCTTACCCTCTATGAGCGTGCCTCCAACACCGACCGCGCAGGGTTCGTGAAACGTGTTCATGCATCCATCGAGAAGATCAAGAAGCACAGCATCCTCCAGAAAATTCGCTCGAGTGAAGATCGTTTCGAGATTTCGCCAACGCTGAAGCTCCTCTTCTCTGCAGAAGAAATACAAGCCCTGACCCACTTGTATCAGCGCATGGCCGCCGGTGAGACGCCAGCGCAACTGGCTCAGACTGAGTCCGATGAGGAGGCCGACCAATGATCTCGGAACCCCAAACCGCGTCCTTGTTCGCCCGGGAGCAATTCCGGATGACTCGCCTGCAGGTTTACAACTGGGGCACTTTTTCTGACCTGCATGACATACCGATCAGCGAACGAGGCTTTCTGTTTGTCGGTCGATCAGGGGCTGGGAAATCGACGCTTCTCGACGCTTTTTCGGCGTTGCTGGTGCCACCTCGCTGGATTGACTTCAACGCTGCCGCGCGGGAGGCTGACCGCAGTGGCCGTGACCGAAACCTCGTCACCTACGTACGTGGGGCATGGGCCGAACAGAAGGATGGAGAGTCGGGTGAGATCGCCACCCGCTACTTGCGCTCGGGGACAACGTGGTCTGCCCTGGCACTGACCTACCAGAACGCATTGGGCCAGTCTGTGGTGCTGGTTCAGGTGTTCTGGCTTCGCGGCAATGCGAATGGAAGCACCGACGTCAAACGCCACTACCTTGTCCTGGAGCGGGCCTTTGACCTGCGCGAGCTGGAGGACTTCGGTCAATCCAACTTCGACATCCGAAAGCTCAAGCAGTCTTTCCCCGAGGCGTTCGCTCGCGACGAGTTTCGTCCCTATTGCGAACGATTCTGCCGCCTGCTCGGTATCGAGAGCGAAATGGCGTTGCGTTTGCTGCACAAAACCCAGTCGGCCAAGAATCTCGGCGACCTCAATACCTTCCTGCGCGACTTCATGCTCGACAAGCCCGAGACCTTCGAGGTGGCGGATCGCTTGGTCAGCGAATTTGGTGAACTCAATGCTGCCCACCAGGCGGTAGTGACAGCTCGCGAGCAGGTTCAAACGCTCGCGCCAGCGCGGGAGCAGTATCAGCGCAGAGATTCGTTGATGCTGCAACGCAATGGGCTGGATGAGCTTCGGCTGGGCGTTGATGGCTACCGCGAAACCCGCCGCATTGAACTCCTCAAGCAGCATGTCGAGTCCCTGGAGGTGCAAGCCAGCGGCTCGGAAGGTGAAGTAAGTCGACGTCAGAGCATCCTGGATAACCACACCACAACCTTGCGCAATCTGGAGCGACAGCACCGTGAAGCAGGCGGTGATCAGATCGAGCAATGGGAAGCAGAGAAATCTGGTCTGGAGGGCCAGCGCACGGATCGCCTGCGCAAACGCGGCCAGGCTGAAGATGCGTGCAAGAAGCTTGGCTGGAGCCTCCCGGATTCGCCTCAGGCCTTCGCTGAACTGTTGGGAAACGCGCGGCAGGAAGTCGAAAACTGGGAGCAGCGCAGCAACGAGAACCGCGAAGAACAGTTCCGCTTGGCAGGTCAAAAGAAAGACGCTGAGACGGCATTTTCGCAAGCGGTGAAGGAGGTGCAGGCACTCCAGCGCCAGCCATCGAGCATTCCTGCCGATATGCTCGAAATGCGCCGAGACATCGCCGCAGCTATTGGGATATCAGAATCGGCTCTGCCCTTCGTCGGCGAACTCATTGAGGTGAAGTCTGACGAGGCCGAGTGGCAAGGTGCCATCGAGCGCGTACTGCACGGATTTGCGCTCTCACTCTTGGTGGACGAACGCCAGTATTCGGCGCTGGCCAATTACATCAACAACACCCATCTTGGGCAGCGTCTGGTGTACTACCGAACTGGCCGCTCGGAGACCTGGCAGGCGAAGCCCATCGGCGCTAACTCGCTCGTCCTGAAGCTGAACGTCAAGGAGGGTACGTATGCCGATTGGCTGCAGGCCGAGCTACGGCAACGATTCGATTACGCGTGCGTCGACTCCATTCAGTCGTTCAGGAGCGCTGATCGAGCCATCACCCGTGAGGGCCAGGTCAAGCACAGCAAAACCCGGCACGAGAAAGACGACCGGAGAAGTGTCGGCGACCGACGAAACTGGGTGCTCGGGTTCGATAACCGCGAGAAGCTTGGGCTCTTTCAAGCACAGGCCCAGGAGCTGGCTGCGACGATTACGCGCCTCGGGGGGGAAATCGAAACCCTCGCCGACCAAGACAAGAATCGTGCGACCCGAGCGATTCAGTGCCAAACCTTGGTGAATCTCCAGTGGCAGGAAATTGATGTAGTACCGTTGCTTGACCGCATTTCCACCATCGAACAACAGATTCGCGAAGCGCGGGAGGGCAATACAGCCCTACTGCAAATCAGTGAGCGGATCGACAAGCAAAAGAACTTGGTTGATCAAGCAGACAAGGACCTCCGAGAAGCCAAGGTCGCGCATGACTCAGTTCTCAAGCAGATCAACGACAGCACGCAGAAGCTTGAATCGCTCCTTCAAGATGCTTCCAGAGTTCCATTGACTCCCCACCAGATCAAGGGGCTCGACGAACGATTCACCAAGCAGTCAGACGCGATCAGGCTCGAAAGCCTCGACAAGGTAGCAACCGCTGTTGAGAGAGGGCTCAACACAGAAATCGGTGAGATCAAAGATGAGATCGGCGATTGCGAGAAGGAAATTGAAGCACGCTTTGCCGATTTCAAACGGCAGTGGCCAATGGATGCTGTGGACATGGACACGAGCCTAGCCAGCGCAGCGGACTTTTTCGCCAAGTTGGTTCGACTGGAAACGGATGGCCTGCCCGCCTATGAGCAGCGATTCTTCGAACTGCTGCAGAACCAAAGCCACCAGAATCTGGCGGCACTGTCCACCTACCTGAACGATGCGCGCAAAGCCATCCTAGAGCGGATGGATCTGGTCAACGACAGTCTTGGCCAGGTGCCGTTCAACCAAAGCGCCAATCAACGTACCTATCTCCACATCGACGCCAGTGACCGGCAGCTTGTCGACGTCAAGGAGTTCAAGCAGGAGATCCAGCAGGCACTTAGCCATGCGTGGACGGAGGATCGCGAGTTTGCCGAGGCGCGGTTCCTGGCCCTGCGGCGACTTGTTGATCGACTCGCCAGTCAGGACCCCGAGCAGAAACGCTGGCGCGAGACTGTGCTCGACGTTCGACAGCATGTTGAGTTTATCGGACGGGAGATTGATGAAAGCGGCGTGGAGGTCGAAATTTACCGCAGCGGTGCTGGCAAATCAGGCGGTCAACGGCAGAAGCTGGCCACCACGTGCTTGGCCGCAGCCCTGCGGTATCAGCTGGGAGGGAACGACCACGGCGTGCCGATGTATGCGCCCGTCGTGCTTGATGAAGCCTTCGACAAGGCCGACAACGAGTTCACCGCTTTGGCGATGAACATCTTTACCAATTTCGGATTTCAAATGGTGGTCGCTACGCCGCTGAAGTCCGTCATGACCCTCGAACCATTCATCGGTGGCGCCTGCTTCGTAGATATCAGCGACCGGCGGGTGTCAGGCGTCCTGTTGATCGAGTACGACGGTGACCGCCAGCGGTTGAAGCTGCCGGAGCACGCTCGAGAGGAGGCTAGCGTTGAAGCTTCCTGAAGATGTTTGGCAGTTTCTTGCCCGTCGCTTTCAGAGCAAACACCGCGAGTGGTTGATCGGTGATGCTGGCGAGAGCCAATGGCCGCTGGAAGTTCCGCTCGGCATACCGACGGAACAGGCTGCGCTAAGGCAAGTCGACGGCGTTCGCGCTTGGGTGAGTGCATGGCAAGGCTGGCAAGGAGTCGGCACCCTGTCCTGGTGTGAGCGCCGGTGGAAAGCGCTTGGCGTCCAGCGACTGCCTGAGAAACTGGCGTTACGAGGCCCTGAAGATGTTGCCCTGTGGATTGGGGAATCCGCACGGTGGGTGCGTGCCCAGTCTCGCTATCAGACGCTCACTGCTCGCTGGCCGGTACTGGCGCAGCAGTTGCCGAGATATTTTGATGTCCTCGCTGACTACGGCGATGCCGATTTTAGTCGGCTGGCAGAGATGCTGGATTGGATCAGTCTCAATCCGAAATCGAATCTCTACCCACGACAAATTCCGGTTGCCGGGGCCGACAGCAAGTGGCTGGATTCTAGAAAGGGCCTCATCTCTGACTTGGTTGCGACGCTCCAGGGTGACCCGACAGGAGAGCGCGACTTTTTTAGACGCTGCGGTTTGAGGGCACAGCCGCAGTTAATGCGCATGCGCGTTCTAGACCCAGAGCTGAGAGCCCGTTTGGGCGGTCTTGGCGATATCTCTGCTCCTTGTGAGGAGGTGGCAAGCATTGGCATACGACCAAAGAATGTCTTCGTTGTTGAGAACCTTCAAACCGGACTTGCCTTTGATGACCTGCCAGGGGCGGTTGTGATCATGCGATTGGGTTACGCGGTTGACGTTTTGGGACAGCTTCCATGGCTACAACAGGCGCAATGTATCTACTGGGGTGACATTGATACGCATGGCTTTTCCATTCTTAATCGAGCCAGAACATACATCCCTAGCCTGAAGACTGTGCTTATGGATGAGTCAACGCTGATGAGTCATCGTGATTTATGGGTCGAAGAGAAAGACCAGCACTCTTCCACAGAACTCCCACTACTCAAAAGTACCGAACAAAAGCTCTATCAGTCGATCAAGGGAAATGCCTGGGGTCAACAAGTCCGCCTCGAACAGGAGCGGATACGCTGGGATGTGGCGTGGAATGCCATACAGGCAAGTATTCGATGACCCAGGATCGGGAGGTCAGTCGTGAATGGAAATCGATGGGACCAGCCGGGCGTGCCCCACAAGGGATGGCACTGCGTGGATGTCGTCGATCTGCGGGCCGACGGCGAGCCGGCAGACGAAACCGATTACGCGACCTGCCAGATGTCCGGCAACGAGAAGATCCGCTACGTCCACATCATGGAGCACCCGGATCTGGACGAGAATTTCGAAGTCGGGTGCGTCTGCGCCGAGAAGATGAGCGGCGACTACGAGGGGCCGAAGCGGCGTGAGGCCAAGCTGCGCAACCGCGCCGTCCGACGCACTCGATGGCTACAGCGCAAGTGGCGGGTCTCCGCCAAGGGCAACAGCTTTCTGAATGTCGACGGCCATAACCTCGGCGTGCATCCGACGAAGACAAAGCGATGGGGATATCGGATCGACAGCCGTTTCAGTGCAAAGACCTATGCCTCCAAGGACGAGGCGAAGCTGGCGCTGTTCGATGACTTCTGGGCGGCGACCCAGGATGACGAGCGGTTGTGGGCTAGCGACTGAGCAAGGAAATAGTTTGATGGTCGAAGCGGGTAAGGAGGGATTGCTTGCCCTGCTACGTGACAGTAGATAGAGCGTTGGCTAGCAGATCAAGCAACACTTCTGAAATACGGTTTACCACCGGTTCCGTTTGATTGCGGCGCGAGCCGAGCAAGGGACACAGCATCAAGGCCATTCGCTTCACTTGGGAATGGCACGATGGGACAGACCAACCGCCGCGCATCCGCCTGGCCTTCGCTGGCCGTGCTGCTGGCCGTGTCGCTCTCGGCCCTGCAACCCGCCATTGCCGAGGACACTCCGGAGCGTGAGCAGATCGCCGCGCTCGCCCGCCAGCTCAATCTGATCGACCGCCTCGCCGAGCACGCCGCCAGTACCGCTCCGCAGGAACGCGCCCGCTATCACTTCGACTACGCCCGACTGCGCGCAGACTTGAAGCGCGTTCGCGCCGGCCTGCAGGACTACCTCGTGCCCCAGCGCGCCCAGCCGCGCGATCCCGTCCCGCTGGCCGGCGATTACGTCCGCCGCGACCGCGCCGACGACGAGGAGCGGTCACCATGACGCCCTCTGCCGATCAGGTCGCCGCCTTCCAGGCCAACGGCGGCTTTGCGCCTTCGGCCGTCTCTGCCGTGGTGCTCGCTTTCGTGTTCGCCGTGTTGCTGCTGTGGGGCGTGTGGGCCATGCGCACCGCCTACGTCGGCTGGGCCGAGCACCGCATCACTGAACGTCAGTTCCTCGCCGTCGTCGTGCGCTTCGTGGCGATGTACCTGGTGCTGACCTTCTTCCTCCTCTCCTGACCGTCACGAAAGGCCATACGCCATGAACATGCCACCGACACCCCATCGCATTTCGTCCCGCATCGCCGCACCGCTGCTGCCGCTGGCGCTCGCAGGCCTGCCGCTGTCGGCCTTCGCGCAGGGCCTGCCGACCATGGAAGACCCATCGCGCGGCCAGGGCAGCGGCATCCTGCAGACCTTGCAGAACTACGGCTACGACATCGTGCTGCTGATCGCGCTGCTCGTGGTCGCCTCGATGTTCGTCGGTGTCTGCTATCACGCCTACACGCGCTACTCGGAGATCCACACCGGCCGCGCCACCTGGGGCCAGTTCGGCCTGACGGTCGCCGTGGGCGCGATCCTGCTGGTGGTCGGCATCTGGCTGCTCACCAAGGCCACCGGCGTGCTGTGAGGGCGGCAAGCGATGGCCGTCCCTTCGGAGACCCCGCAAGACACGCTGGTGACGTTCCTGCCGCACTGGCTGAACCGCCAGCCGGTGGTCGTGCGCGGGCTGACCGCCGACGAGTTGTGGATCTGCGCCGGCCTGTCGGCCGCAGCCGGGTTCGCGCTCGGCCTGCCGCTGGCCTGGCTCACGCACAGCATCGCCATGGTGCCCACGCTGATCGTCGCCGGCATCGCGCTGGGCGTCTTCGTCGGCGGTGGTTTCCTGCGCGCGCAGAAGCGCGGCCGGCCCGACACCTGGCTGTACCGGCAGCTCCAGTGGCGGCTGGCCCTGCGGCACCCGGCGCTGGCAGCGCTCCTGGGCGGCCGGCGCCTCATCACCCGCTCGGGCTACTGGACGACCCGGCGCAACGCCGATCGAGGGGCGCCATGAGCCGTTTCAGGAACGAGGTTGCGCACCTGCAGGCGCATGTGAAGACGCTGCGTCTGGGGGCCGGCGCACTGTTCGTGGTGGCGCTGCTGCTCGGCTTCGGTTGGTGGAGTGCGCCGAAGAGTCTGACCATCCATGTGCCGCCGGACCTGCGCTCGGGCAGCACGCGCAAGTGGTGGGACGTGCCGCCCGAGAGCGTGTATGCCTTCTCGTTCTACATCTGGCAGCAGGTGCAGCGCTGGCCCACGAACGGCGAAGAAGACTATCCGCGCAACCTGCGCGCGCTGTCGGCCTACCTGACGCCGGGCTGCCGGGCCTTCCTGCAGCAGGACTACGAGTACCGGCGCGCCAGTGGCGAGCTGCGTCAGCGCGTGCGCGGCATCTACGAGATTCCCGGCCGCGGCTACGGCGATGATCCGGCCACGCGCGTCAAGGTGGTCTCCGACCGCGACTGGATCGTCACGCTCGACGTGAGCGCGGACGAATACTACGGCTCCGAGCAGGTCAAGCGCGCCCTGGTGCGCTACCCCATCAAGGTCGTCCGGCTGGACATCGACCCCGAGCGCAACCCCTTCGGCCTGGCGCTGGACTGCTACGCCAGCGCACCCCAGCGCATCGAACCGCCGCCGACGCCGACCCAGGCCGGCGTGCCCGCCAACGCCCCCGGCCACCTGCAGGGAGACTCCCCATGAAGCCCGTTGCCTTGTCGGCCCTGGCCAGCGTCCTGCTGATCCTCGGTGTCGTGCCGGCCAGCCAGGCCGTGGAAATCCTGCGCTGGGAGCGGCTGCCCCTGCCGGTGCCGCTGGTGGTCGGCCAGGAGCGCGTGGTCTTCATCGACCGCAATGTGCGCGTCGGCGTACCGGCCAGCGTCGGCGACCATCTGCGCGTGCAGAGTGCGGGCGGCGCGATCTACCTGCGGGCGAGCGAGCCGATTCCGCCCACGCGGCTGCAACTGCAGGACGTGGAATCCGGCGCGCTGATCCTGCTCGACATCGCCGCCGAGCCGGCGAAGGACGGCCAGGCGCCGCTGGAGCCGGTGCGCATCGTGGAAGCGGAGGCCCCCGCGAAGCGCTACGGCGGCGGTGCAGCAAGTGGCGCGGACGAGCAGGCCGATGCGCCCGCAGACAAATCCGTTCCCCGGCGCGAAACGCCGGTATCGGTCGTGCTGACGCGCCATGCCGCGCAGAACCTGTACGCGCCGCTGCGCACCGTCGAGCCGGTCGCCGGCATCGGCCGCGCAAACCTGCGCCGCGGCCTCGCGCTGGACACCTTGCTGCCGACACTGCCGGTGCATGCGCGGGCACTGGCCGCGTGGCGCCTGGAAGACCAGTGGGTGACGGCCGTGCGGCTCACCAATACCTCGGCGCGCTGGCTCGACCTCGACCCGCGCGCCCTGCAGGGGAACTTCGTGGCGGCGACCTTCCAGCATCCGAACCTGGGGCCGGCCGGCACCGCGTCCGACACCACGGTGCTCTACCTGGTCACGCGCGGCCACGGCCTGGCCGAGTCGCTGCTGCCGGCGCTGAGCCCGATCGACGCCACCGTGAACCTGCCGCCGGCCGCTGCGGCCGGTTCGACCGGAGGAGCGCGCGATGAAGAGTAATCCGCTGCTCAAGTGGCTGCTGATCCCGATGGCGCTGCTGCTGGTGTTCGTCGGCATCAAGCTGTTCTCCGGCGCCCCCGGCGGCCAGCCCGCCCCCAAGGGCGCGGCCAGTACGCTCACGCCCGAGGAGATGAAAGCCCTGGGCATCGCAGGCGACACGCCGCGCGATACCGTCGCCACGCTGGTGGCCCAGGTGAAGCAGTTGCGCACCGAGCTGCAAAGCGCGCTCGGCGACAACAAGCAGCACAAGGCCGAGAACGAGCGCCTGCGTGCCCGGGAAAGCGCGATCGACCAACGCATCCAGAGCGCGCTGGAAGGCGAACGCAACCGCCTGGAGCAGGAGCGTAACCAGGTGGCCAGCGACAGGCAGCAGACCCAGGGGCTGCTGCAGGATCTGCAGCGGCAACTGGACGGTCTTTCCGGCAAGGGTGGCCCGTCCGACCTGCCCGTCGGGCTGGGACTGGAAGAGGGTGACGGCAAGCGCTTCAACCGCGGCGTCGGTGGCACGCAGTGGGTCGAGCCCGACGATGCCAAGGTCGACGCCAAGAACGGCAGCAAGGAGCCGAGCTTTCCCCTGAGCTTCGGGCCGGCCCAGAAGAGCCTGTCGGCCGCAGTGGAATCCGTCGCCGACGTCGGCAGCCGCGCCGTGGGCGCATCCACGAAGGCTGTCTACACCGTGCCGTCGAACTCGACGCTCATGGGGTCGATTGCCATGACGGCGCTGATCGGGCGCGTGCCGATCGATGGAACCGTCAACGACCCGTACCCGTTCAAGGTGCTGATCGGCCCGGACAACCTCACGGCCAACGGCATCGACATCCCCGACGTGGCCGGCGCCGTGGTCAGCGGCACGGCCTCGGGCGACTGGACGCTCTCGTGCGTGCGCGGGCAAATCCGCTCGGTCACGTTCGTGTTCCAGGACGGCACCATCCGCACGGTGCCGGAGGACAGCAGCAAGGGCAGTAGCAGCGGCGGCAACTCGGGGCACAACGGCGCCAGCATCCAAGGCGGCCTGGGCTGGATCAGCGACCCCTACGGCATTCCCTGCGTCAGCGGCGAGCGGCGCAGCAACGCCCAGCAGTACCTGGGCAGCCAGGCACTCATCACCGCGGCCGGCGCCGGCGCCGCTTCGCTCATCAAGTCCGACAACGGCAGCGTGGCCGTGGTCGCCAACAGCAACGGCTCGCTGGGCACCGTCGGCATCAGCGGCAACGAAGCGATGGGCCGCATCCTCGCGGGCGGCGTGCGCGACATGGCCGATTGGGTCAACAAGCTCTACGGCCAGGCCTTCGCGGCGGTCTACGTGCAGCCCGGCGCCAGGGTGGCCGTGCATCTGGAGCAGCCGCTCGACATCGACTACGACGCCAAGGGGCGTCGGGTCCACCACCGCACCGGAGAAGCCCATGCCTCGGATCTGGATTGACGCGGCCGCCGTGCTGCTGGCGGCCACTCTGCTCGGCGGCTGCGCCACCAGCAAGGAGAAGCTGCTGCCGCACGGCGACAGCACCATGCTCGACATCTGGCATCAGGAGACCGGCGGCGGCGCGGGCAGCGGCCAGGCCGCGCGGCAACTGCTCGATGCGCGCCAGGGCCTGCGCCGGCCGCTGGCCGATGCCGATGTGCAGGCGGCGCCCGGCGTGCAGGCGCGCTACACCCGTACCGCGCAGAACGAGATTCACCGCCAGTTCCACCGCCTGCCGAACCCCGACCTGGTGATGTACGTATTCCCGCACCTGGCGGGCACCGACCCGGTGCCGGTGCCCGGCTACAGCACGGTGTTCCCGCTCTACCAGCGCGTGCAGTACGCGATGCCGGGCGAGCGCGTGGAGGACTACTGATGGCCTGGTCGCTGCCGTGGTCACGCAAGTCCGACGCATCGCCTGTTGACGCCGCGGATGCGACCGATGATGCCTGGGCGCGGCACGTGACGGCGCTGGCGGCACAGGGTGTCGCCGAGCCGGGCAGCGCGCTCGTCCGGGGCCGGCGCAGGCCGGCCACCCAGGACGACCACGATGCGCTCTATGGCGTCGCGCCGTCGTTCGCGGACTTGCTGCCCTGGGTTGAGTACCTGCCCGGCAGCAAGTGCATGTTGCTGGAAGACGGCCAGTCGGTGGCGGCCTTCTTCGAACTGGCGCCGGTCGGCACCGAGGGCCGCGAGATGGCCTGGCTGTGGCAGGCGCGCGATGCGCTGGAGAACGCCCTGCAGGACTCCTTTGACGAGTTGGACGACAACCCCTGGGTGGTGCAGCTCTACGCCCAGGACGAGGCCGACTGGGACAACTATCTGCGCTCCCTGGCGAACTATCTGCAGCCGCGTGCGCAGGGCAGCGCGTTCAGCGACTTCTACCTGCGCTTCTTCGCCCATCACCTGCGGGCCATCGCCAAGCCGGGCGGCCTGTTCGAGGACACCACGGTGACGCGCCTGCCGTGGCGCGGCCAGGTGCGGCGCGTGCGCATGGTGGTCTACCGGCGCACGTCTGCGGCCCCGGCCCCGCGGCGCGGCCAGTCGCCCGAGCAGGCGCTGACCACGATCTGCGACCGCCTCGCCGGCGGGCTGGCGAATGCCGGCGTGAAGGCTCGGCGTCTCGGCGCGGCGGACATCCACGCCTGGCTGCTGCGCTGGTTCAACCCGAATCCGACCCTGCTCGGCGCCACTGCCGAAGACCGGGAACGCTTCTACGCGCTGACCCGCTACCCGGAAGAGCGGGAGGAGGGTGAGATCGAACTCGCCAGCGGCACCGACTTCGCGCAGCGCCTGTTCTTCGGCGAGCCCCGTTCGGACGTGCCCAACGGCCTGTGGTTCTTCGACGGCATGCCGCATCGGGTGATCGTGATGGATCGCCTGCGCACGCCACCCGTGACGGGCCATCTGACGGGCGAGACGCGCAAAGGCGGCGATGCCATGAACGCGCTGTTCGACCAGATGCCCGAGGACACGGTGATGTGCCTGACGCTGGTCGCCACGCCCCAGGACGTGCTGGAGGCGCACCTCAACCACCTCGCCAGGAAGGCCGTCGGCGAGACCCTGGCCTCGGAGCAGGCCCGCCAGGACGTGCAGCAGGCGCGCGGCCTGATCGGCAGCGCGCACAAGCTCTACCGCGGCGCGCTGGCGTTCTACCTGCGCGGCCGCGACTTGGCCCAGCTCGATGCGCGCGGCCTGCAGCTCGTCAACGTGATGCTCAACGCCGGCCTGCAACCGGTACGCGAAGAGGACGAGGTGGCGCCGCTGAACAGCTATCTGCGCTGGCTGCCGTGCGTGTTCGATCCGGCTGCCGACAAGCGCCAGTGGTACACCCAGCTCATGTTCGCGCAACATGCGGCGAACCTGGCGCCGGTCTGGGGCCGCAGCCAGGGAACGGGGCATCCGGGCATCACGTTCTTCAACCGCGGCGGCGGCCCGATCACCTTCGATCCGTTGAACCGCCTCGACCGGCAGATGAACGCGCACCTGTTCCTGTTCGGCCCCACGGGTTCGGGCAAGAGCGCGACACTCAACAACATCCTGAACCAAGTCACGGCGATCTATCGGCCGCGCCTGTTCATCGTCGAGGCGGGCAACAGCTTCGGCCTGTTCGGCGACTTCGCGGCACGCTTGGGCCTCACCGTGCATCGGGTGAAGCTCGCGCCGGGCGCGGGCGTCAGTCTGGCGCCGTTCGCCGACGCCTGGCGCCTAGTCGATACGCCGAGCCAGGTACAGACGCTGGACGCCGATGCGCTCGACGAAGAGCAGACCGATGCCGGCATGGCGGTGGAAGGCGACGAGCAGCGCGACGTGCTCGGCGAGCTGGAGATCACTGCACGGCTGATGATTACCGGCGGCGAGGACAAGGAGGAGGCGCGCATGACGCGCGCCGACCGCAGCCTGATCCGTCAGTGCATTCTCGATGCGGCCCAGCATTGCGTGGCGGACAAGCGCACGGTGCTCACGCGCGATGTGCGCGACGCGCTGCGCGAGCGCGCCCGCGACGCCACGCTGCCGGAGATGCGGCGCGCACGGCTGCTGGAGATGGCCGACGCCATGGATATGTTCTGCCAGGGCGTGGACGGCGAGATGTTCGACCGGTCCGGCACGCCGTGGCCCGAGGCGGACATCACCATCGTGGACCTCGCCACCTTCGCGCGCGAGGGCTACAACGCCCAACTCTCGATTGCCTACATCTCGCTCATCAACACCGTCAACAACATCGCCGAGCGCGACCAGTTCCTGGGTCGCCCGATCATCAACGTGACGGACGAAGGCCACATCATCACGAAGAACCCACTACTCGCGCCTTACGTGGTCAAGATCACCAAGATGTGGCGCAAGCTCGGCGCCTGGTTCTGGCTCGCTACGCAGAACCTGGACGACCTGCCAAAAGCGGCCGAGCCCATGCTCAACATGATCGAGTGGTGGATCTGCCTGTCGATGCCGCCCGATGAAGTCGAGAAGATCGCGCGCTTCCGCGAACTCAACGCTTCGCAGAAGGCGCTGATGCTGTCCGCCCGCAAGGAGACCGGCAAGTTCAGCGAGGGCGTCATCCTGTCCAAGTCGATGGAAGTGCTGTTCCGCGCCGTGCCGCCCAGCCTCTACCTGGCGATGGCGATGACCGAGCCCGAGGAGAAGGCCGAACGCTTCCAGTTGATGCAGCAGCACGGCATCAGCGAGCTGGATGCCGCCTTCCGCGTGGCCGACAAGATCGACCGAGCGCGGGGCATCGAACCTCTGGCGCTGGACACGTTGGCCTGACGGGAGCGACGCGATGCGCATGCCTTCATTCGCCCGCCGTCATCCCTGGATCGGTTTGCTGATCGTGGTGACGATTGCGGTGGCCTCGTGGATGCTGCTGCGTGTGTCGCATCCGGCGACCGAGCCCATGCCCCTGGCCGCCGCCGGGTCCGAAGCGTCGAAACCGGCTGGCCCGCCCTGGCTGTATGGCCGTGCCGATGCGCGCTTCACGGTGGTCGGGTACGCCGACCTGGAGTGTCCGTACTGCCGGGCCTACTTCCCCGCGCTCAAGCGCTGGATCGACGCCCATCCCGAGGTGAACTGGCAGTGGCACCACCTGCCGCTGTCCATGCACGAGCCGGCCGCGACTGCCGAGGCACGCCTGGCCGAGTGCGCGGGCGAGACTGGCGGACATGCCGCGTTCTGGCAGGCCGTGGCGTGGCTCTACGCGCACACCCGTGGCGACGGCCAGGGCCTGCCGGAGGGCCTGCGCTATCCCGACCTCACGCCAGCCATGCAGGGTTGTCTCGACAGCGAGCGCCCCGATGCCGTCATCCGTGCCCAGGCGGTGGAAGCAGCACAGCAGGGCATCGCGGCCACGCCAGCCTTGCAACTGCGCGACCGCGAGTCCGGCAAGACCCTCCTGCTGCACGGTCCCGTCGAAGGCGATGCCTTGCTGTCGGCCATCGACCTGCTCGCTGCCGGCAGCACGACCGCAGCCGAACCCGCCCATTCCCCAGACATGCCCGCCGGCGTTGCCGGTGACATGCCCAGGTAGCCATCGATCTTCAAGGCTGCGGCGCGGCTCGTCCGCGTTGATCGAAACCCGTTCGCATCGCATCCCTTGACGCGAACAGCCACCGCATCCGCGGTGGTGGATGCCCGCTCGTCACCTGTTCCATCCCCATCGTCCCCAGGAGGGTTTGCCCTCCTGGGGCAGGCGCCCTCCGATCTCATCCGTTGGAGGTTCGCCATGTCTCTTGTCATCGCCGACTCCCGCCCGGAGTCGCTCACCCTGATCGCCGCCCAGCACGAAGACTGGATCATCCGGCAGGCCATCACCCTGCTGGAGAATCGCGTGTTCAAGGCCGGTCCAGCGCTGGGCAGTCCCGCCGCCGTGCGCGACTACCTGCGCCTGAAACTGGTCGCGGAGCCGAACGAAATCTTCGCCGTCGTGTTTCTCGACAACCAGCACCAGGTGCTCGCCTTCGAGCCGCTGTTCAAGGGCACGGTCGACCAGACTTCTGTGTATCCGAGGGTGGTGGTCCAGCGTGCGCTGGCGCTCAACGCTTCGGCGCTGATCCTGGCGCATCAGCACCCCTCTGGGAACACCGAGCCCTCGGCCGCTGATCGTGCGATCACCGAGCGGCTGAAGAGCGCCCTGGCCACCGTCGATGTCCGGGTGCTGGATCACTTCATCGTCGGCAAGGGCAGCCCGTACTCGTTCGCCGAAGCCGGCTTGTTGTAGCAGCACCCCAGGCGCATTCATTTCATCACCACGGGAGCCCTTGGCTCCCGTTTCCTTTCGCCGACCCGCAGAGAAATCGGGACTGACCGGTTTCGGTTTCTTTGTCGTCCCCTGATCTGCGTTGCGCTCGACTACGAGTCTGCATCGACTCCGCGGAGGCGCGACATGCCGGCTCATTCCCTCAACCTTCCTACCGCCTCGCGGCGCCCCCTGGCCGTCCGGCTGGCCGCTGGACTGTGCGCCGCGTTGCTCGGTCCCATCGCGGCGGCCGCCGATGTGCTCGTCGTCACCGGCGGCCGTCATCCGGTGCAGGCCCCGGCCGGCGTGCGGATCATCGAGCTGGACCAGGCCACGCGCATCGAGGTCGAACTCGCCGCGCACCTGCCGGCCGACCCGCAACAGGCCGCAGCCGTGGTGCGGCAGCGGTTGCATGACGGCGGCGAGGCCCTTCAACGCCGCATCGGCCACGCCTACCAAGGTGTTGCGGATGCCTGGGGACTGGGCATCGCCAAGATTCCCGCCGTGGTGGTCGATCGACGCTACGTGGTCTACGGCGAGCCCGACGTGGCACGCGCTGTCGCGCGCATCAACGCCTACCGGAGCACGCAGCCATGAGCCTCCCGCCGGCACGCCGGCGCCTGCGCGCCACCGCCGCCTCGCTGCTGCTGGGCGCGGCTACGTCGACGTTCGCCCTGGACACCGCCACCATCGTTTCGTCGGCACTGTCCCCCGACTGCCTCGAATACCGCGTGGTCGGAATCTGCTACTGGCTGTACTGCACGCCCTTCGGCTGCTCGGTTCGCACCTCCGTCAAGGTGCGCCACTACGTCCCCGATGCGGTGGTGTCGAGCTACTCGAACACCGGCGAAAACCCGTGGCTGGAAGTCAGGGCGATGAGCATGCCCAACCCGAGCGCCAAGGCTGGGGGTGACGGCACGACCAATCATGACAACGAGAACAACCTCGCTAAGTTCAAGAACACCGATGTCATCGGCCATCCGGCCGGGATGGTGTTCAGCCAGTTCGCCAGCTCCTCAGGCCACTCGTGCGAAGGCGCTGGCACGGCCTTCATGCCGTATCTGCTGAGCACGCTCGACACGATCGCCTGGCGCTACAACATCCCGGAAGCGTTCTACCCCGAAGCGCTCATCCCCGGCCGGCGCGAAATCGGTACGCGCACCGGCCTGAACCTCTGGGGCAACGTGTATCCCCGCGGTGGCTTCCTGCACCAGACCGACGATCACAAGAGCGGCGCCGTGGTCGCGCAGCGCGCGGGCGACATCGTGACGCGCCGCAACCAGATTCACGTGTACCAGCCACTGCTGACCAACGCCCGCGACGGGTACTGGCCGGCCGGCGCGTTGATGGAGACCGACGCCTCGACGGGCAAGTGGCAGGAGCTGACGCCCACGCTCTCGAACAGTTGCGTGGTCTTCCCGCACAGCCGCACCCGCGTGCAGGCCCAGCAGGGCGACTACGCCTGGGCCTTGTGGCGGCCGTACTCCTGCTGCCGGCGCCGTGGCCAGGTCTTCCTCGGCAGCGTCGATTTCATGTGAGGAACCCACGATGACCGCATCCCTCCCTGACTTCCTGCGCCGCGCGAAGTCGCCCCTGCGGGCCACGCTGCTCGTGGCGGCCATCACGCTGGTCGTCGGCGTCGCCTGGGCGCAGACCCGAATCGATCCCAATGGCGTGAACGTCAGCGGCAGCGTGATCGGCGACGACGTGCTCTACAGCATTGGCGGCGGCCGGGCCGTGTCGATGGGTGGTGCCGGCAACATGCAGAGCATCGGCGTGGGGATCGGCTGGAACAGCAACCTGATCTGCGGCGACATGAGCATCACCACGACGCTGCAGAACCAGCTCAACGGCATCACCAACGGCTTCCAGACGATCATGAGCAACGTGATCCAGAACGCCACTGCCGCGGTGGCGTCACTCCCGGCGCTCATCATCCAGCGCGCCGACCCGGGCCTGTACAACCTGCTCACCAACGGCATCCTGCAGGCGCGCCTGGATTTCGACCGCTCGAAGATGACCTGCCGGGCCATCGCCAATCGCATGGCGGACATGGCCGGCGGCCAGGCCGGCTGGGACCAGCTCGCCGAAGGGATGGCGCTGCGGGATGCGGTCAGCAGCACCGATGCCGTCTCCGCCATCGAGCAGGCCGAGTCCAACAAAGGAAACAACGGCGTGCCATGGGTCGGCGGCGGCAACGCGGGTGGCTCCGGCCAGAGTTCGATCAAGGTGGTCGGCGACGTGACGCGAGCGGGCTACAACCTGCTCAACGGGCGCAGCGTCACCGATACCTCGTCGATCGCGCGCAGCGCCTGCGGCAACCGCCTGACCTGCCAGACCTGGTCGTCGCCTGGCGCGGCCGCGGCCTTTGCGAACCGCGTGCTGGGCGAACGCGAGCAACGCACCTGCGAAAACTGCACGAAGACCCAGACCACGCCTGGCGTCGGGCTCACGCCAGTGATCCAGGAAGAGTACGAGACCAAGCTGCAGGTGCTGCAGGAGCTGGTGACGGGCGCCCGGCCGACGACGCCGGCCAATCTCGACGCAGCCGGCAGCAGCTCGCTGCCGATCACCCGCGGCGGGATCGAGGCCC
>CAJWWA010000016.1 GCA_913048495.1 uncultured Halieaceae bacterium | reverse complement strand
CCTGCCGCGATCGCCTCGCGGCAATCGGCAAGGTAGCGGTGGGACGGGAAGAACACCAGGCAGTTGCCCGGGTGCTGCCCGGCCCAGGCGAGCAGGCGCGCGACCAGGGCATCGCGGCTCGCGGCGCGCGCGGCATAGCGGGTATCGATGGCGGGTTCCAGGGTCACCGCCAGCTGCGAAGGCTGGAAGGGTGAAGGGCAGCGATGCCAGACGGCATCGGGCCGGAAGCCGAGGCGCTCCCCCATCCACGAAGGCGGCGCCAGCGTCGCGGAGAAGGCGACGCTGGCGTGGCCCGCGTCATGCCGCCGCGCCAGCAGGCGTCCCGGGTCGAGGCAGTTGAGCACCAGGGCCGCGGGCTCTCCCCCGTCGTCGAGCTGCAGGTCGCAGCGGTAGTCCTCGCCCCACTCCTCGCTGACCCGCAGGTAGCCCAGGGCGGCAAACCAGGCGTCCTGCAGCGGGCCGGGCGCCGCCAGCACGTCCGGGCGCTCGACCAGCAGCGCCGCGGCCGCCGCCGCCAGGCCCTCCAGCGCTTCGGTCACGCTCGCCGGCGGCCGCTCGAGCGCGCGCACCCGCGCGCCGGCATCGGCATCCGGCGACGCGAGGTCCGCGAGGGCTCCGTCGACGGCAGCCAGGGCGCGGCGCAGGCGGCCCCGGGCGGCGCGCCGGGCCAGGCGGACCAGCGGCCGGTTCAGGCTCGCGCTGTACATGTCCCGGGCCCGGGCCGGCAGGTTGTGGGCCTCGTCGACGAGCAGCGACCAGCGCTCCCCCCGCTCGAGGGCGAGCTGGCCCAGGGTGGCGCCGAGGGAGAAGGCGTAGTGCTGGTCGGCGATGATCACGTCGCACCAGGGCAGCAGGTCGAAGGCGAGCTGGTAGGGGCAGAGGGCGTGCCGCCGCGCCAGGGCCTCGAGGGCCGGCTGATCGAGGCGCCGCAGCGCCACGCCCTCGGCGCGGGCCGCCGGCAGCTTGTCGTAGTAGCCCACGGCGTAGGGGCACGCCTCCGGGCGGCAGGCCTTCCCCGGCGAGAAACAGATGCGCTCCTTCGCCGTGAGCGTGAGCCGGGTGGCCGCGAGCCCCCCTTGCTCCAGCTGGGCCAGGGTCTGCTCCGCGGCCCGCCGCCCGGTATGCCGCGCCGTGCAGAACACCAGCCGGTCGTGCTTGCCGGTGGCGAGGGCCTTGAGGGCGGGGTAGAGCACCGCCAGGGTCTTGCCGATGCCCGTCGGCGCCTCCAGCAGCAGCTGCCCGCCGCGGTCGAGGCAGCGGTAGACCAGCTCTGCCGCGCGGCGCTGGCCGGCCCGGTAGTTCCGGTGGGGAAAGGCCAGGGCGGCGATGCTGGCATTGCGCTCCGCGGCCAGCGCCTCGACGGTGTCCAGCCAGGCCGCGTAGCGCGCCAGGCTGTCCGCGAGGAAGGCCGCGAGCTCGGCGGCCCCGTAGTGCTGCTCGAGGGTGTGTTCGTCGCCGCTGTCCAGCTGGTACCAGGTGAGGCGCACGGTCACCGCCGGCAGGCCCTCTGCCTGCGCCAGCATGGCGGCATAGAGGCGGCCCTGGGCGAGGTGCTGGCGGCTCTGCGCCTCGGGAATGCGCGCCGGGTCCACCCGGCAGGTCTTGATCTCCTCCACGAGAGCGGCGTCGCGCTGCACGCCGTCGGCGCGGCCGCGGAGGAGCAGGGTCCGGTCGCCGTCGCTCCAGCGATGACTGAGCGCAACCTCCGCCTCCCAGCCCGACGGGCGGCGCCCGGCGACCTCGCGGTGACCGCGCTGCCCGTCTGCCGCGGTCGGCGAGGCCTGGAAACGCTGGTCGATGTCCCCGCTGCGGTGGCAGAAGGCCACCAGCTCGCGCACGGCGACGGCGGTCTCAGCCATCGGCCCAGCTCACCTGCAGCACCGAGGCGGGCATGCCCAGGCCGGCAAAATGGTTCAGCCAGCGCCGCTGGTGTTCCTGCAGCGCATCGCCGGGTCCCTTCACCTCGTACAGGGCGTAGTCGCCGGGCGCCTCGCCCAGGGCCACGAGATCCGGGAATCCGCGGCGGTTGTCCGCGGGGTCGAAGAGCAGCCGCTCCCAGGTGCCGGCGAGGTGGTCGAAGGGGATGCAGCGGGCGGCGCGGTGCACCAGCGTCTCGTCGAAGGCGCGCCAGTCCACCCAGTGGCACTGGTAGCCCCGGTAGCGGCGGAAGGCCCCGGCGAGGAGCGTCGGCAGGTCCGCTACGGCCAGCGCCTCCAGGCGCCGCTCGATGGCGGCGCCGCGGCGCTCGCGGAAAGACGCGCTGAACGCATCCGCGGGGCCGGCCTGGTAGGGATGGTGAAAAGCCCCGGGCACCGGCGCGAACAGCTCCTCCCAGAAAGCGAGGCCAAACAGGCCGGTAAAGAGCGCGTTCTCCAGGTAGAACACCGGCCGGCCGTCGCGGGCCTCGAGCGCGGCGGCGCTGTCGCGCTCGACGCTGCCGGTCACGCGCGCCACGGTGAGGCCGGCGACCGGGAACCGGTCCCGCGGACGGGGTTGCGGCCGGCCGTGAACGCGCCGGCGCAGGCGCCTGGCCATGCGCTCCGCCGCGGCGGCCTCCGCCTCGCACCAGGGCGCGGCGAGCATGGCCTCCACGGCCTCCAGCGCCGCCGCGTCGTCACCGCCGGCCTCGAGTACCCGGGCCCGGCGCTCCCGCGCCGGGTGGCGCCCGCTGGCCGCGTAGAGCGCGAGCGCCAGCTCGCCGGCGCCACAGCGCTCGCAGTCGCGCCCGAGGCGGTTGAGCAGACGCCACCAGGACCTCAGCGCCGCATCGCCGCGGACCTCGAGTGCCAGCGCCGCCTCGGCCAGTGCCGGCAGCACGCCGGCATCGGGTTCCGGCTCCTCGCGCCACTGCCAGTACAGGTCCGACAGCTCGCCGACGGCGCGCACCGCCTCCAGGGCGTCCCGGTCCCGGAACAGCCGCGTTTCCCGGTCGAGGGCGTAGGGGTAGTAGCGGGCGACCCCGAGGTCGGAGAGTACGAAGTCGACCAGGCCCTGGCGCCGGTTGCCGAAAAAGAGCAGCTGCAGCACCTCCAGCACCTCGAGGGCGAGCGGCGCCACGACGCGCTCCGGCGCCCGTGCCTGCAGCCGCGCCCAGCGGGCCTCATCGTCCTCGCCCAGCGCGGCCACGGCCTCCAGCAGCGGGCCCTTGGCCAGGCGCCCGGCACCGGGTACACCGTCGGCATAGAGCGTCGCGATCTCCGGCCGGGTAAACAGCCGGCCCAGCTCCGCCACGGGCAGCGCGTCCAGCTCAACCGCGAGCCCGGCGTCGACCAGCGCGTCGAGGGCCGGGCCCGGCGGGCCGATCTCCGCGTAGTCGAGACGGGAGGCGCGGAACCACGGCCCCACCCGGGACAGGAGGCGGAGGTAGAGGCAGCGGGCGGGGGCCGGCAGCGCATCGAAGGCCGCGAGCACGGCCCGTTCCCCGCTGCTCAGGAGGTCCCCGTAGCGCGCCTCCACGGCCTCGCGCAGGCGCTGGAAGTTGTCCAGGTAGTAGCGCGGCGGCAGCGTGGGCAGCGCGGCGGGCCCGTGCTCCGGGGGTTGTGTTTTCAGGGGCTCGCTTTGCAAGGTCTTCGCTGCGCCGGCGGCGGTGGCAGAACCCCGTCATGGTACGCCAGCGGCCGCTCGCTGTCAGAGGCCGTCCGCCCCCGGCGCCTGTACCGCGCCGTGGTTTTCCGGCATTCTTCGCCCGGAGCGCCGGCGGCAGAGCCAGGCGAGCCGGCTAGCAACGGGGGCAGGCCTTGACCAGTGAACACGCCAACGACCGACTGACCCTGCCCCTGGCCGCAACGCCGATCGTCTTCCTCGTTGCCCTTCTCGCCTGCTCCGTCTTCCTCTTCGGCTCCGACGCCTCCTACGGCCCGAACCAGATCGCCCTCGTCCTCGCCACCTGTGTCGCGGCGCTGGTCGGCTACCGCACGGGCCTCGGCTGGGACGCGGCGCAGGCCGGCATGGTGGACGGCATCGGCGTGGGGCTGGGGCCGACGCTGATCCTCCTCGCCGTGGGCATGCTCATCGGCACCTGGATTCTCGGCGGCACGGTGCCGGCGATGATCTACTACGGCGTGCAGATCCTCGACCCGCGGGTGTTCTACGCCGCCAGTGCCGTGCTCTGCGCCATCGTCGCCCTCAGCATCGGCAGTTCCTGGACCGTTGCCGGCACCCTCGGTATCGGCCTCATGGGTATTGCCGGCACCTTCAACCTGTCGCCGGCGATCACCGCCGGCGCCATCGTTTCCGGCGCCTACTTCGGCGACAAGATGTCGCCCATGTCCGACACCACCAACCTCGCAGCGGCCTCCGGGGGGGTGGACCTTTTCGATCACATCCGCCACATGGTCTGGACCACGGCTCCGGCGTTCTGCCTGGCGCTTGTGATCTTCGCCTTCCTCGGCAGCGGCGATGCCGCGGAGCCGGCGCAGATCGCCCGGCTCACCGACAGCCTGCAGCAGGAATTCGCCATCGGGCCACACCTGCTGCTGCCGCTGCTGCTCATGCTCTACCTGGTCTACCGGCGCTTCCCCGCCTACCCGGCCATCGTCCTCTCCGCCCTTGCCGGCGGGCTCGTGGCGATCGTCTTCCAGCCGGAGCAGGTGCTGCGGCTCGCCGGCGAAACGCCCGGCGGCAGCGTCGCCGCCTACGGCAAGGGGCTGTGGATGGCGCTGGCTGACGGCTACCAGTCCGACAGCGGCAACGCCGACCTCGACGCCCTGCTCAGCAAGGGCGGTATGAGCAGCATGCTCAACACCGTCTGGCTGATCCTCTGCGCCCTCGGCTTCGGCGGCGTGCTCGAACGCACCGGCGTCCTCAACTACTGGCTCGAGGTGGCCCTGCGCGGCGTGCGCAGCACCGGCTCGCTGGTTGCCACCACCGTGGCCACCTGCTTCACCACCAACGTCCTCGCGGCGGACCAGTTCATCTCCGTCGCCCTGCCGGGACGCATGTTCCGCCGCGCCTACATCGCCCGGGGCCTGTCGCCGCTGAACCTGTCGCGGACGCTGGAGGACTCGGCCACGATCACCTCGGCGCTGATCCCCTGGAACACCTGCGGCGCCTACATGAGCGCCACCCTGGGGGTGGCGACGGTGAGCTACGCGCCCTTCGCCTTCTTCAACATCGCCTGCCCGCTGATCGCGATCGCCTACGGCTTCCTGCACTTCGCCCAGAAGCCCCTCGAGAGCGAGGACGGGCGCGCCGCCGGGGAGATCTGAGCGTGCCGGCGTGGGACCACCCCGCCCCGTTCGTCATCCAGCGAACCGTCGGCGAGGACGACATCGACGGCCTCGAGCACACCAACAACGCCGTCTACGTGCAGTGGTGCGAGCAGGCTGCCTGGGCGCACACGGAGGCGCTGGGTATCGACCTCGCGGCCTACCGGTCCCTGGACCGGGCCATGGCGGTGATACGCGGGGAGTACGACTATCTCGCGGCCTCGCGCCTCGGCGACCGCCTGGCCATCGCCACCTGGATCACCGGCTGGGACCGGCGCCTCACCATGACCCGCAATTTCCAGGTCTGCCGGGAAGCGGACGGCGCGACGCTGCTGCGCGGCCGGGTCACCTTCGCCTGCATCGAGATCTCCACCGGCAAGCCCCGGCGCATGCCGCCGGTGTTCATCGATGTCTACGGCCCCGCGATCATCGAAGCCGGGGAGGCGGGGAGCTAAAGAAAGGGATCGGAGAGGCCTAGGCCCGCTCCCAGGGAAAGGCCAGCACCTCCTCCAGGCTCGCCGCGCCGATCGCTGCCATCACCAGGCGATCGAAGCCCAGGGCCACGCCGCTGCAGGGCGGCAGGCCGGCTTCCAGGGCCGCCAGCAGGCGCGGGTCCGGGTCCCGCTCGGCGAGGCCGCGGCGGCGCCGCGACGCGTTGTCGGCGGCAAAGCGCCGCGCCTGCTCTGCGGGGTCGGCGAGCTCGTGGTAACCGTTGGCGAGCTCCAGCCCGTCCACGTAGAACTCGAAGCGCTCCGCCACGGGTACGGGGCCGCTTGCGTCGATGCGGGCCAGCGCCGCCTGGGAGGCGGGGTAGCCGTGAACGCAGACGATCCCTTCGAGCGCGGGCTCGATCCGGTGGGACAGCAGCAGGTCGAGCCAGCCATCGCGGTCCAGCTCCAGCCCGCCGGTATCCAGCTCCGCGCGGGCCAGCGCGGCCAGTGCCGCGGTGCTGGCGCGGTGCGGGTCGAGGTCGAGGTGCTCCCGGAAGAGGTCGCCGTAGCTGACCTTGCGCCAGCCCGCGCGGCCCAGGCACAGCTCGAGGAGTTCGGCGACCTCGGCCATGAGCGCATGGTGGTCGAAGCCCGGCCGGTACCATTCCAGCAGCGTGAATTCGGGGTTGTGCCGCCGCCCCGCCTCGTTGTCGCGAAAGGCCCTGCCGAGCTGGTAGATGGGCCCGCTGCCGGCGGCGAGCAGCCGCTTCATCGCGTACTCGGGGGAGGTCTGCAGGTAGCGCGGGGCGGCAACGATGGCGCCGCCCTGCACCACCAGCGGCTCGATGGCCGGGTCGGTCACCCCGTGGCTGGCGAGCAGGGGCGTTTCGACCTCGAGCACGCCGCGGCGGGCGAAGAAGCCGCGCACCGCGGCCAGGAGTTCGGCACGGCGCGCGAGCGCCGCGGGGCTGGCGGCGGGCCGCCAGTCGTCCATCTCAGGACTTGCTGGCCCGGGCCACGTACTCGCCGGTGCGGGTGTCGACGCGGATCACCTCGCCCTGGGAGATGAACAGGGGCACGCGGACCACCGCGCCGGTGCTCAGCGTCGCCGGCTTGCTGCCGCCCTGGGCGGTGTCGCCCTTGAGCCCGGGGTCCGTCTCGACAATCTCGAGCTCCACGAAGTTCGGTGCCGATACCGACAGCGGGGTGCCGTTGTAGAGGGTGACCTCCACCGGCTCCTGCTCCTTGAGCCACTGCTTCGTGTCGCCCACGGCGGCCGCGTCGGCCTGGTGCTGCTCGAAGCTCTTCGGGTCCATGAAGTACCAGAACTCGCCGTCCGTGTAGAGATACTCCATGGAAACGTCCATGACGTCGGCCCCCTCGAGGGACTCGCCGGACTTGAAGGTGCGCTCCCAGACCCGGCCGGTCTTCAGGTTGCGCAGCCGCACGCGGTTGAAGGCCTGGCCCTTGCCGGGCTTCACGAACTCGTTCTCGAGGATGCTGCAGGGATCGCCGTCGAGCATCACCTTGAGGCCCGAGCGGAATTCATTGGTCGAGTAGCTAGCCATGGATGACCACCTGTACCGGAAAAGCGGCGCATCATAGCGCAGGAGGGCGGTGGAAGTCAGCGCTGCATTCCGTGACGCAGTCCCCAGACCGGCCCCCGGCGCATTGCGCTGCGCAAGCCGGCATGCGATAAACTGGCCACATCAGCTGAGAGCCCCGGGGAGGGTGGCGACCATGGCGGACAGCAGCACGGGCATCCTCCGTTTGCCGCGCCAGGACCTCGATTCCTTCGACCTGTTTGATCTCACCCCGGCGGCCGCCGAAGCCTGGGCGGCCGGACTTCCGGGGGGCAATCCCGCCAGGGGTGCCGCCGCGCTCCGCGACGCCCTGTCGTCCCTGAACCGGGTGGCCGTTTCACCGCCCGAGCGCTTCGCGATTCTCGAGGCGCTGCGCGCGCCGCTCGGGCAGGTGACGGGCGCGCTGACCCAGGGGCTCATAGCCGACAGCGCGGTGGTGTCCGAGCACGTCCAGCAGCGCTCGGAGCTGGTCTCCGACCTCTGCGAGCTCGGCGCCGCCGGCTACGCACTGGTCGCCGTCAACACGATCCGCAAGCCGGACGCCATCGAGGGCCTGAACCCGGCGCGCCTGGCCTGCGAGGCGCTGCACCGGGCCGTGGCTTTCCGCAGCCAGGAACTGCTGCAGTACCACCTGCTCTACCGCCCCGTGCCGCTCAACCACTGGGCGATGCTGCACCACCTCTACGCGCTGGCCGAGCGCCAGCAGCTGGCCAACCTGCCGGTCCGGGACCCGCTCACCGGCACCGAGTCCACCGTCGCCGGCGAGTACCTGCCGGGCGTCCTCCTCGCCTGCTGCAAGACCAACCAGCTCCGGCAGCAGGACATCCTCACCACCTTTCACGCGCTGTGGCACTGGCGCGACCTCGCCCGCATCGAGGATCCGGCCGTGGGCGAGGGCCTGTTCTTCCTCGACCTCACCAGCGACCGCCCGCCGGGCTACAGCGCGCTGCAGGCGCAGCCGCTCGGTGGCAGCCAGCGCTACCTGAACACCCGGGCGCTGGTGCGGCACCTGGCCGAGCTCCGCGGGCGCAGCGAGCAGGGCAGCTACAGTCTCGACCGGGAAACCCGCCTCGACGGCCACCTCTGCGCGCATCTCGGCCGGGCCCTGGGCGAGGTCAGCCAGCGCCATTTCAACCGCCAGCCCGCCCGCCACCAGCTGTGGATCGCCACGGGCCTGTCGGCGGTGCACTACTACGTTGCCGGCGAGCGCGGTCTCGAGAAGGTACTGCACGGCGACGACTATGAACCGCCGGTAACGGAACAGATCCCGCAGAACCCGTTCCTTAAGACCTCCGACGGCGGCGACCGCTGGCAGCAGGCCAACCCCGAGGAGGACTTCGAGGACGAGGTCGACCACAGCGCCAGCGAGCTCGTGGTGGATGCGGGCTCCCTGGCCGCAGCGGAGCCGCCGGACACCCCCCCGCGCCGCTACACGGTCTTTACCGTCGAGTCCGCCAACGTCAGCCCCGGCGGCTACTGCGTGGAATGGACCGGCCTGCCGGACGGCATCAGCATCGGCGACGTGGTCTGCCTGCGCGAGCAGCAGCACGGCGAGGGCGACTGGTCCATCGCCGTGATCCGCTGGATCAGCCAGGTGAAGAATGCACCGACGCTCCTCGGCCTCGAATTGCTCAGCCCCCGGGGAACGGCCTACGCCGCCCAGGTGCGACTCCCGGACGGCGACTACTCGCGGCCGATCCGCGTCATCCTGCTGCCGGAAATCGCCCTGGTGGGCCAGCCGCACACGCTGCTCGCCCCGCGGCTGGTGTTCAAGGAGAACCAGAAGATCATTCTCGCCCGCAAGGACGAGACGTTCCTGGTCAAGCTGAAACGGCAGATCGCCTCGACGGCGGCCTTCGGCCAGTTCGACTTCGAGTACCGCCGCCAGCTCGACGAGGACATCGACGCCGGGCACGACGCGCTCGGAGCGAACCAGTTCGAATCAGTCTGGGACGACCTCTGATACCCAGTGCCGCTCCGGTACGCCTAGCAGGAACAGCACGCAGTCCAGGCCGAAATGGCTGATGGCCTGCTGCGCCGCCGCGCGTACGACCGGCTTGGCGCGAAAAGCCACGCCGAGGCCGGCCTCGCCGAGCATGGGCAGGTCGTTCGCACCGTCGCCGACCGCCAGCACGTGCGCGGGCGTCAGGCCCTCCCGGGTCGCCAGCTCCCTGAGCAGCGCTGCCTTGCGCGCGCCATCGACGATCGGCTCCACCGCCTCGCCGGTGAGCCGCCCGCCCTCGAGGGCCAGCCGGTTCGCGTGCACCTCGTGGATGCCGAGGCGGGCCTGCACGTCGCGGGCAAAATAGTCGAAGCCCCCGGAGAGAATCGCCGTGTGCACGCCCAGGGCGCGCAGCGTTGCCACCAGCTGCCGGGCGCCATCCACCAGCCGGAGACCCGCGGCGATGTCGTCGAGGCAGGCGCCGTCGAGGCCGCGGAGCGTGCCGAGACGGGCGCGGAAGCTCTCGCGGAAGTCGATTTCCCCGCGCATGGCCCGCTCGGTCACCGCGCTCACGGCCTCGCGCACACCGGCCGCCCCCGCGAGTTCGTCGATCACCTCCGCCTCGATCAGGGTGGAGTCCATGTCGAAGACGGCCAGGCGCCGGTGGCGGCGCAGCGGCCCCTCGCGCTGCAGGCAGATGTCGAGGGAGCGCTCCGTCGCAAGTGCCAGCGACGCCTCGCGCAGCGCGGGCAGGGCCGCCTCGTCACCGGCGAGCGCGACCTCGAGGCAGCCCCGCGGCGAACCCGGCAGCGACAGCCACTCGCCGCCGAGCACCTGCCAGCCGCCGCCGGCGAGCAGTCCGGCAAAGGCGGCGACCGCGTCCGCGTCCAGGGGCCGGCCGACCAGCGTGGCAACGTGGCTGGGCGGCTGCGGCCGCGCGGCGAAGAGGTCCTTGAGGGGCGGCGGCAACACGGGCGGGGATCCTTGCGGCAGGGTGGCGCATTCTAGCCCGGATGGCGCGGCGATTCACGGTGCCTCGCGCGGGCACGCTATACTGGCGCCGCCGCGTCGGGAGGACCGCCACCGCACCGTGAAAGCACCGCAGTGAAAAGTCCGCTAGGGAATCTCAGCCTCACCCTGCAGCTGCCCCTCGCCGCCGCGGCGCTGAGCCTCGCCGTGGCCCTCGCCCTGGTCACCCTCGCCGCCACGTCCAGCCGCTACCTGCTGGAGACACAGCAGGCGGACTACGGCAACGCCCTCGCCCAGCAGATCGCCCGGCGTATCAGCACCGCCCTCGAGACCGGCGACCTGCTCAGCGTGGCCGCCTCCCTGCAGCGCTTCGTCGAGAGCTCGCCGGCGACGGTGGTGGAGATCTACGATGTCGAGGGCCAGGCGCTGGGCCGCGCGGGCAGCGACGGCCGCCCCGGCGAGGCCCACTACGAGGCCCCGGTCCGTATCGGGCCGGACATCGCCGGCCGGGTCCGCATCGCCCTCGATACGGGCAGTGCCCGCGAATCCCGGCAGCGCTTCCTGCTCAGCCTGAGCGCCCTGGCCGTCGTCCTCAGCCTGCTGGTCTTCCTGCTGGCCCGCTACGGCGCCGCGCGGCTGGTCGGCCGTATCGCCGGCGCGGCCGAGCGCCTCGCCCTCGACGGCGCCAGGCCGCCGGCCGCCGGCATCAGCGAGCTCGAGCTGCTGGAGTCACGGGTCGAGGCGCTGCCGCTGGAGCTGCTGCGGCCGCGGGACGCGGGGGCACCGAGCGGCGAGCACTACCGCACGAACACGGTGCTGTACCTGCACCTCGCCAGCCTGGCCGGCTACGTCGACACGCTGAACGAGCGCAACCTGCACCGCTACACGGACCGGCTGCACCGCATCATCTACGCAGCGGCCGCCTGCTACGGCGGCAAGCTGCAAGTGGCGCGCCCCTTCGGCCTGGCGCTGTGCTTTGCCGAGGGCGAGGGAACCGGGAGCGCGACGCTGCGCGCCGTGGCCTGCGCCGCCCTGGTCCGGGAGGTCGCCGGCACCCTGGAGGCCGGGATGTCGCTCTCCCTGTCCATGGGCATGGCCGTCGGCCGCAGCGAACTCGGCCCCGGCGATGCCGCGGACATCTACCCGGGCCTCTACCTGCAGGGGGTGCTGGATGAGCTGCGCGACGCCTGCCTGCACGACCGCGAACACGTGCTGGTGACCGAGGATGCCGCCGCCGACGGGGACCTCGCCGCGCACGCCGAACTGCGCCCGGAGAAGCCGGGCTTCAAGCGGCTGGCCGGCTTCGCCGATACGCAGCAGAGGCTGCTCGAGCGGCAGTCAGCACTGCTGCTCGCCCGCCTCCGGGGCCGCCGGGAGGCGGCCGCCTGAGGCGCGGCGCTCAACCGCGCTCCAGCCGCTCCGCCCGCTGGAAGCCCCGCGGCAGCTTGTTGCCGCGGCGGCCCCGCTCGCCGCGGTAGTGCTCGAGCTCCGCGGGTTTCAGGGTCAGGTGGCGCTTGCCGGCGTGGATGACCAGCGACTCGTCGTCACCGATCGCCAGCACGCCGACCACGTACTCCTCCCGGGCCTGTACCCGCGCTGGCGGGATGCCGATGATCTTGTTGCCCTTGCCGCGGGCGAGCGCCGGCAGGTCCTCGAGGGGGAACACCAGTAGCCGTCCCTCGCTGGACACCGCCGCGACCCAGGCGGCCCCACCGGGCACCGGCGTCGGCGCCAGCACCTGCGCTCCCTTCGGCAGCGTCAGCACCGCCTTGCCGGCGCGGTTCTTCGCCTGCAGGTCGCCGAGGCGGCCGATGAAGCCGTAACCGGCATCGCTCGCGAGGAGGCAGCGCTGGTCCGCCTCGCCCATGAGCAGGCCGTTGAAGACCGCGCCCGAGGGCGGGCTGATACGCCCGGTCACCGGTTCGCCCTGCCCCCGGGCCGAGGGCAGGTTGTGGGTGGCTACCGTGTAGGCGCGGCCGGTGGAGTCGAGCAGCACCGCCGGCTGGTTGCTGCGGCCACGGGCCGCCAGCTTGAAAGCGTCGCCGGACTTGTAGCTCAGGGTCGCGGGGTCGATCTCGTGGCCCTTGGCCGCGCGGATCCAGCCCTTCTCCGAGAGCACCACGGTGACCGGGTCTGCACTCATCAGCTCGAGCTCGCTGAACGCCTGAGCCTCCTCCCGAGCGACGATGGGCGAGCGCCGGTCGTCGCCGTAGCTCTCGGCGACGGCGCGCAGCTCCTTCTTGATCAGGGTCTTCAGCCGCGCGTCGGAGCCGAGCAGCTTCTCCAGCTGGTCGCGCTCCTTCTCGAGCTCGTCCTGCTCGCTGCGGATCTTCATTTCCTCGAGCTTGGCGAGGTTGCGCAGCTTGAGTTCGAGGATCGCTTCCGCCTGCACGTCCGTGAGGCCGAAGCGGGCCATGAGGGCGGCCTTGGGCTCGTCCTCGGTGCGGATGATGTGGATCACCTCGTCGATGTTGAGGTAGGCGATCAGGTAGCCCGCGAGCACGTGCAGCCGCTTCTGCACCTTGTCCAGCCGGTGCTCCAGGCGGCGGCGCACCGTGCTGCGTCGGAACTCCAGCCACTCCCTGAGCATCCGCTCGAGGCTGCGCACACCCGGGCGGCCGTCGATGCCGATCACGTTCAGGTTGACCCGGTAGCTGCGCTCGAGGTCCGTGGTCGCGAACAGGTGGCTCATGAGCGCCTCGCCATCGACCCGGTTCGAGCGCGGCACGATCACCAGGCGCGTGGGGCTCTCGTGGTCCGACTCGTCGCGCAGGTCCGCGACCATGGGCAGCTTGCGCGCCTGCATCTGCTGGGCGATCTGCTCCAGCACCCGGGCACCGGAGGTCTGGTAGGGCAGCGCGTGGATCACGATGTCGCCGTTCTCCCGCTCCCACACCGCGCGCATGCGCAGGCTGCCGCGCCCGGTCTCGTAGAGCGTGCGCAGCTCGTCCTCGGGGGTGATGATCTCGGCGTCGGTGGGAAAGTCAGGGCCGCGGACGAAGGCACACAGGTCCGCGACGCTCGCCTTCGGGTTCTCCAGCAGGTGCACCGCGGCATCGACCACTTCGCGCAGGTTGTGCGGCGGAATGTCCGTGGCCATGCCCACGGCGATGCCCGTGGTGCCGTTGAGCAGCACGTTGGGCACCTGGGCCGGCAGGATCGCGGGTTCCTTCAGCGTGCCGTCGAAGTTGGGGACCCAGTCGACCGTCCCCTGTCCCACCTCGTCGAGGAGCACCTCGGCGTAGCGCGCCAGGCGGGACTCCGTGTAGCGCATGGCCGCGAAGGACTTCGGGTCATCCGGTGAACCCCAGTTGCCCTGGCCGTCCACCAGCGGGTAGCGGTAGCTGAAGTCCTGGGCCATCAGCACCATGGCCTCGTAGGCGGCGCTGTCGCCGTGCGGGTGGAACTTGCCGATCACGTCGCCCACGGTGCGCGCGGACTTCTTGTACTTGGCCGTCGCCTTGAGCCCCAGCTCGCTCATGGCGTAGACGATGCGCCGCTGCACCGGCTTCAACCCGTCGCCGACGTGCGGCAGGGCCCGGTCCAGGATCACGTACATGGAATAGTCGAGGTAGGCCTTCTCGGCGTACTGGCGCAGGGAGACCTGCTCGGTGGCGTCGCCGTCGTTCACTTGCGTGTCAGCCATGCGTTTGTCTCGTCGCTCGCTCCGATCGGGGGGTGGATGATGTTTCCGGCGCCGCCGGGCGCCGCTGTGCTGCTCAGGCGTCCCCGGCGCTGGCCTGCAGGCGCACGACCTGCTCGTTCAGGCTGGCGATGGAGTTTGCCATGTCCGAGAGCAGGGCGTGGATGGTCGCCGGGTTGCTCTTGATCAGGTCCGAGAACTGGTGCGTGGGCACCTTGACGACGGAGCAGGCGCTGCGCGCGCGCACCGTGGCGCTGCGGTCCGCGTGGGTCAGCGCGGCCATGGCGCCGAAGATCTCCCCGGAACCGATGCGCCCCACCATCACGTCGTCGACGAGGACATCGGCGACACCCGAGGTCATGTGGTAGACGAACTCGGCCCGGTCGCCCTGGCGGATGATGATATCGTCCGGCTGGTAGACCTCGAAACCCGGGGTGGTGACGACGTCGGCACTGCTGTTGACCGCGGCGAGGCGCACCATCATGCCCGAGTAGGTCACCAGCAGGCGGGTCCAGAGCTTGGTCGTCGAAGAGCGCGAGAACACCTGGCGCATGAACTCCAGCGCCGGGTAGCTGTGCAGGCTGGCGCCGGCCTCGCTGCCGTAGTAGACGGCCGCGTCCGGGTCACCGAGACCGGCGATGTCCGGCAGCAGCAGGTCGCCCTCCTCGAGGAGGAACACGGAGCGGTCACGGTAGCGGGCCGTGATCGTGCCGCTCTCGACAAGGTAGAACTTGCCGCCGTCGAAGCTGCGGAAGTTGCCGCTGCGGGTCGGTGTGACCTCGACCCGGCCCGGGGGCAGGTCGACATCGTCGAGGAGGGTCTGGACGAGCTCCCGGAACTGGCGGTTCAGGGCCCTGAAATCATCGGGAAGATCTGCGCTCGCGAGCATTCGCCTGGATCCGGTTAAAGGCCTGCCCGGGCACCCGGGGAGACGGCATGGCCCTGCACCGCTGTCTCACCGCGATCATACCAATTTCTCACCGGCTGCGCGATTGCATTTTGCGAAAACGGCGCTGGCGCCACCCGCTTTGCCGCGCTAGCATGCCCGCCCGCAGGGGGCGCGCAGGGCAGGCAGGGAGCAGGCATGGCGACGGGGGACGAGACCGGGGACCGGTGGGAGGCGCTGCCCTTCGAGGCGCTGGGCGTGCACCGGCTGTACGACATCCTGGCCCTGCGCCAGGCCGTCTTCGTGGTGGAGCAGGACTGTCCCTACCTGGACTGCGACGGCCTCGACGCGGCCGCCTGGCACCTCTTCTGCCGCCGCGGCCAGACGCTGCTGGCCTACCAGCGCTGCCTGCCGCCGGGAACGCCGTACCGGGAGAGCTCGATCGGCCGCATCATCGTCCCCGAGGCGGGCCGCGGCCTGGGCCTCGGCCGGGAACTCGTGCGCCGGGGGATCGCCTTCAACCGCGAGCGCTGGCCGGGCCACGCCATCCGCATCGGCGCCCAGGCGCGGCTGACCGCGTTCTACGAGAGCCTGGGCTTCAGCGTCGACGGCGATAGCTACGACGAGGACGGCATCGCCCACATCCACATGACCCTGCCTGCTGCAGACTGACGCGGGGCCGGGCCGGCGGCGTCAGCCGCGGGAGGCGCGCTTGCGCTCGTGCTCCTTCAGGAACTTCTTGCGCAGGCGGATACTCGCCGGCGTGACCTCCACCAGCTCGTCGTCGGCGATAAATTCCAGCGCCTGCTCCAGGGTGTGCTCCACGGCCGGGGTCAGGGTCAGCGCCTCGTCCGTGCCGGCGGCGCGGATGTTGGTCAACTGCTTGGCCTTGGTGGGGTTGACCGTGAGGTCGTTGCCGCGGCTGTGCAGACCGATGATCTGTCCCTCGTAGACCTCCACGTTCGGCTTCACGAACAGCCGGCCGCGATCCTGCAGGTTGAAAAGCGCGTAGGCGAGCGTCTTGCCGGTGACCATGGAGATGAGCACGCCGTTGTTGCGCTGCGCCAGCAGCCCGCTGCGCACCGGGCCGTAGTGGTCGAAGACGTGGGTGAGGATACCGCTGCCGGAAGTCAGCGTGAGGAACAGGGAGCGGAAGCCGATGAGCCCGCGGGCCGGCACGATGAACTCCAGGCGCACCCGCCCCTTGCCGTCCGGCACCATGTTCGAGAGCTCCGCCCGGCGCTCGCCCAGGGCCTCCATGACCGCGCCCTGGTGCGCCTCCTCGCAGTCCACGAGGAGCTGCTCGTAGGGTTCGCAGAGCTCGCCGTCGATCTCGCGCTGGATCACCTCCGGCCGCGACACGCCGAGTTCGTAACCCTCCCGGCGCATGGTCTCGATCAGCACCGACAGGTGCAGCTCGCCGCGACCCGAGACGATGAAGCGGTCCGGGCTGTCGCCCGGCTCCACCCGCAGCGCCACGTTGTGGATCAGCTCGCGCTCGAGGCGCTCGGCGATGTTGCGCGAGGTGACGAACTTGCCCTCCTTGCCGGCGAAGGGCGAGTCGTTGACCTGGAAGGTCATGCTCACCGTCGGCTCGTCCACCGTCAGCGGCGGCAGCGCCTCGATGGTCGCCGGGTCGCAGAGCGTGTCGGAGATGTTGAGGCCGTCGATGCCGGTGACGCAGACGATGTCGCCGGCCCTGGCCTCGGCCACCTCGACGCGCTCGAGGCCCAGGTAGCCCATGACCTGCAGCACCCGCCCGTTGCGCCGGCCGCCCTCGCTGTCGACCACCGCCACCGGGGTGTTCGGGGCGAGCCGGCCGCGGGTGATGCGGCCGACGCCGATGACCCCGACATAGCTGTTGTAGTCCAGCGCGCTCACCTGCAGCTGCAGCGGGCCGCGCTCGTCCACCTTCGGCGCCGGCACCTCGCGGATGATGGCATCGAACAGCGGCGTCATGTCATCGGCCATGGCCTCGTGGTCCAGGCCGGCGATGCCCTGGATGGCCGAGGCGAAGACGATCGGGAAATCGAGCTGTTCCTCGGTAGCGCCGAGGTTGTCGAACAGGTCGAAGACCTGGTCCACCACCCAGTCCGGCCGGGCGCCGGGGCGGTCGACCTTGTTCACCACGACGATCGGCCGCAGGCCGCGGGCGAAGGCCTTCGCGGTGACGAAGCGGGTCTGCGGCATGGGCCCGTCCACGGCATCCACCAGCAGCAGCACCGAGTCCACCATGGACAGCACGCGCTCGACCTCACCGCCGAAGTCCGCGTGCCCCGGCGTGTCGACGATGTTGATGCGGTAGTCGTCGTAGCGGATCGCCGTGTTCTTGGCGAGGATCGTGATGCCGCGCTCGCGCTCCTGGTCGTTGGAATCCATGATCCGCTCCGCGCCGGCGCTGCGCCGGTCGAGGGTGCCCGACTGCTGCAGCAGGCAGTCGACGAGCGTGGTCTTGCCGTGGTCGACGTGGGCGATGATGGCGATGTTGCGCAGGGACTCGATCACGGGGTTCTCCGCAGGCCGCGGTGCGGCGGAAAAAAGGCGCCGGATTATACCTGACGCAGCGACGACCACCAGCCCGCTTGCAGCGACGCCGGGGCCAATGCACTATTTAGATGCCCTCATGCATTATTATGGTGCGAAGCCTGATCGGGCCGCGCCAGAGGCCAAAAAAAGCTTCTTGAAATCAGCGGCTTGGAGCCGGGGTCGGCTGGCACAGGACTTGCAATTCCGCGAAGCACCAGAACTGACGCGGTGCGCCCTTTGCGGTGCGTGGCGCCGACAGCTCGCAAGAAACGGGTTCGAGGACCCGATTACATTCCCAACGGAGGACTGACCATGTCAGACAAGACCCTGGACCTGATCAAGGAAAGCGAAGCGAAGTGGATCGACCTGCGCTTCACCGACAGCAAGGGCAAGGAGCAGCACGTCACCATCCCGGCCACGGAAGTGGATGATGACTTCTTTGAAGAGGGCAAGATGTTCGACGGTTCCTCCATCGCGGGCTGGAAGGGCATCAACGAGTCGGACATGATCCTCATGCCCGACGACTCCACCGCCGTCGTCGATCCCTTCACCGACGACCCCACGATCAACCTCCGCTGTGACATCGTCGAGCCCTCCACCATGCAGGGCTACGAGCGCGACCCGCGCTCCGTCGCGCACCGCGCCGAGGAGTACCTGAAGTCCACGGGCATCGGCGACACCGCCTTCTTCGGCCCGGAGCCGGAGTTCTTCGTCTTCGACGACATCAAGTGGCACTCGGACATGTCCGGCGCCGGCTACACGATCCACTCCGAAGAGGCGGCCTGGGTCTCCAGCCACAAGTTCGACGAGGGCAACATCGGCCACCGCCCGCGCGTCAAGGGCGGCTACTTCCCGGTGCCGCCGGTCGACTCGCTGCACGATATCCGCGCCGCCATGTGCGATGCCATGGAACAGATGGGCCTGCCCGTCGAGGTTCACCACCACGAGGTGGGCACCGCCGGCCAGTGCGAGATCGGCGTCAAGTTCAACACCCTCGTGCGCAAGGCGGACGAGGTGCAGATCCTCAAGTACTGCGTGCTCAACGTCGCACACGCCTACGGCAAGACGGCCACCTTCATGCCCAAGCCCCTGGTCGGCGACAACGGTTCCGGCATGCACGTGCACCAGTCGATCAGCAAGGACGGCGAGAATGTCTTTGCCGGTGACGGCTACGCGGGCCTCTCGGAGACGGCGCTCTACTACATCGGCGGCATCATCAAGCACGCCCGCGCCCTGAACGCGTTCACCAACGCCTCCACCAACTCCTACAAGCGCCTGGTGCCGGGCTTCGAAGCGCCGGTCATGCTCGCCTACTCGGCGCGCAACCGCTCCGCCTCGATCCGCATCCCCTACGAGCCGAGCCCCAAGGGCAAGCGCGTCGAGGTCCGCTTCCCGGACCCGACCGCCAACCCCTACCTGGCCTTCGCCGCCATGCTCATGGCCGGCATCGACGGTATCCAGAACAAGATCCACCCCGGCGACGCGGCGGACAAGGACCTGTACGACCTGCCCCCGGAAGAGGGCAAGGCGATCCCGACGGTGGCCTCGAGCCTGGAGATGGCTATCGACGCCCTCAACGCGGACCGCAGCTTCCTCACCGCCGGCGGCGTCTTTACCGACGACATGATCGACGGCTACATCGCCCTCAAGGAAGAGGACATCGAGCGCCTGCGCATGACCACCCACCCGGTGGAGTTCGACCTCTACTACTCCGTGTAAGCGCTCCCACCGCTGACACCCCGGGCCCGCTGTTGCGGGCCTTTTTTTTGCACCCGGGGCCCGCTCTTGCGGGCTTTTTTGCAGAGGCATCCGGGGCAGCCCGGAACAGCTCCCTTGGCGCAGACAGGGCAAATGGGCCCATAATGGGAACGAGCCAGCCGCTGGAGGTGACCATGGGCAAGCTTGTCGCCGTTTCGGGTGTTGTTTTCGCGTGTATCGTTTCCGGGGCCGCCCTGGCGCAGCAGATCTACCGCAGCGTGGACGAGCACGGCAACGTCGTGTTCAGCGACCAGCCCCCGGCGCCCGGACAGGAGGGCGAGCAGGTCGAGCTGGGGGATCTGAACACGGCGCCGCCGCCCGAGCCGCGGCCGCGGCCGGCGCCGGCACAGCAGAAGCCCGAGCCGGCGCCCGCACGCACCGTCAGCATCACCTCGCCGGAGAACGAGACCACCATCGCCATGGGGCCCGGCAACTTCAGCGTCAGCGGCAGCGCGGAGCCGCCGCTGGGCCCCGGTGAACGCCTGCAGCTGTTCATGGATGGCGAGGCCGTCGGGCCGCCGCAGGCGAGCGCGAGCTGGGGCCTGCAGGGGGTACTGCGCGGCCCCCACGATCTGGTCATCCGCCGCGTGAATAATAGCGGCAAGACCGTCGCCGAGTCCGACGCCGTCCGCGTCTACGTGCTCCGCCCCTCGGTGCGCTGAACCCGTCGAGCCCCCGCGCTGGCCGAAGCGGCGCACATGCACCATACTGGTGCATGAATCGACGGGGCCGCCGGCAGCACTGTCCGTTTTGGCGCATGTCTCCCGGCCGGCAGCAGTGTAGTTAGCACTTACATCGCTTTGAGACTACATTAGCAAAGCCCTCGACTCCCGTCTTTGGCCAGTGCCCCGCTGTGGCTCCAATCTTGCTTTGTCGAGAGGCAGCCACGCGACGGGCGGTAAAAAACAGGGCAGGCATGCAGGACGCGGACGTTCTCGACAACATCAGTACCGGGGTGCTTTGCCTCGACAAGGCGCTGCGTGTCCGCTATCTCAACCCCGCGGCAGAGGCCCAGCTGGCGATCTCCACGGCGCGCGTCTGCGGGCTGCACGCAAGGCACATCGACTCGCTGCCGCCGGTGTGGCTGACCACCCTCGAGCAGGCGCTGCGGGAGAAACACCCGATCGTGCGCCGGGGGGTGGAGCTGGTGCTGCCGGCCGGTGCCTACGGGCAGGTCGACCTCGTGATCACGCCCCTGCACGACGAGGGGCCGGTGGCGCTCGTGGTGGAGGTGCAGGCGGTGGACCGACTGCAGCGCATCAGCCGCGAGGAGAGCCTGCTCAACGCGCAGGAGGCCACCCACTCCCTCGTCCGGGGCCTCGCCCACGAGATCAAGAACCCCCTCGGCGGCGTCCGCGGCGCGGCGCAGCTGCTCGCCCGCGCGCTGCCCGAGGGCGAGCTCGGAGAGTACACGGAGATCATCATCCGCGAGGCGGACCGGCTGCGCGACCTGGTCGACCGGCTGCTGGGGCCGAAGGTGCAGCCGCAGCTCGAGCCGCTCAACGTGCACGAGGTGCTGGAACACGTGTGCCGCCTGGTGCGGGCGGAGGCGGGGCCGGCGCTTCAGCTGACCCGCGACTACGACCCCAGCCTGCCGGACATCCGCGGCGACCGCGCCCAGCTGGTGCAGGCGGTGCTCAACATCGCCCGCAACGCCCTCGAGGCCACGAGCGAACAGGTCGTGCGGGAGCTCGCCATCATCAGCCGCTCGCAGCGCCAGTTCACCATCGGCAACCGCCGGCACCGGCTGGTCTGCCGCGTCGACATCGTCGACAACGGCCCGGGCATCCCCGAGGAGCTGCGTCACTCGCTGTTCGTGCCCATGATCAGCGGCCGCGCCGACGGCTCCGGCCTCGGGCTGGCGATCTCCCAGTCCATCGTCAACCGTCACGGCGGCCTGCTGACCTGCGACAGCCGGCCCGGCGAGACCCGTTTCAGTCTGTATCTACCGCTGGAAGAATCCCATGCCCAAGCCCCCTAAAGTCTGGGTCGTCGACGACGACCAATCGATCCGCTGGGTGCTGGAGCGCGCCCTCAGCCAGGCCGGTATCGAGAGCGAGTGCTTCGCAAATGGCGACCGGATGCTGCGCCGCCTCGGCGAAGACCAGCCGGACGCCGTGATCAGTGATATCCGCATGCCCGGCACCGACGGCCTCGAGCTCCTCGAGCGGCTCACCGCCAGCCATCCGCGGCTGCCGGTGATCATCACTACCGCCCACTCGGACCTCGACAGCGCCGTGGCCTCCTACCAGCAGGGCGCCTTCGAGTACCTGCCCAAGCCCTTCGATATCGACGAGGTGGTGGCGGTGACCGAGCGGGCCCTCGCCCATGCCCGGGAGCACATGGCCCCGGCGGGCGACGGGGATGACCTCGCCCAGGGTACGGAAATCATCGGCGAGGCCCCGGCCATGCAGGAGGTCTTCCGGGCCATCGGCCGCCTCGCCCACAGCAATATCACGGTGCTCATCAACGGCGAGTCGGGCACCGGCAAGGAGCTGGTCGCCCGGGCGCTGCACCGGCACAGCCCGAGGGCCAGCCAGCCCTTCATCGCCCTGAACATGGCGGCGATCCCCAGGGATCTGATGGAGTCCGAGCTGTTCGGCCACGAGAAGGGCGCCTTTACCGGGGCGACCTCGCGCCGCGAGGGGCGCTTCGAGCAGGCCAACGGCGGCACCCTGTTCCTCGACGAGATCGGCGACATGCCGGCGGAAACGCAGACCCGTCTCCTCCGGGTGCTCGCCGACGGCGAGTTCTACCGCGTGGGCGGACACACCCCGGTGCGGGTGGATGTGCGCATCATCGCCGCCACCCACCAGGACCTCGAGGAGCGCGTGAGCCGGGGCGAGTTCCGCGAGGATCTCTTCCACCGCCTCAACGTGATCCGCATCCACCTGCCCCGGCTGGCCGAGCGGCGGGAGGACATCCCCAAGCTGATGGAGTTCTTTTTCGCCCGGGCCGCCCGGGAGCTGGGGGGCGAGACCAAGGTCCTGCTGCCCGAGACGGAGCGCTTCCTGGCCGGGCTCGACTGGCCCGGAAACGTGCGCCAGCTGGAGAATACCTGCCGCTGGATCACGGTCATGGCGTCGGGGCGGGAGGTACACCTCGCCGACCTGCCGCCGGAACTCGGCCGCCGGGAGGCCGCGGCACCGACGGGCGAGGGCACGGACTGGCGGGAGCTGCTGTCGCAGTGGGCGAACAACGAACTCGTGCAGGGAAAGCAGCACATCCTTCGTGCCGCCGTCCCCGCCTTCGAGCGAACGCTCATCGAGGTGGCCCTGAAACACACGCAGGGCCGCAAGCGCGATGCCGCGGAGCTCCTCGGCTGGGGCCGCAATACGCTGACCCGGAAGATGAAGGAGCTCGATATGTAGGCGGGGCGGGTCCGCCGCGGGGCTCAGCCCTCGGCCGGAGCCTCGCCGTTACCCTGGGCCGCGGCCTGCTGGCCTTCGGCCTGGGAGCGGGCCAGGGCCTGCTGGTAGAGCGCCTCGAAATTCACCGGCGCCAGCATCAGCGCCGGGAAACCACCCTTGACCACCAGCCCGTCGATGGCCTCGCGGGCGTAGGGGAAGAGGATGTTCGGCGCGGCCGTGCCGAGCACCATGCGCAGCTGCTCCGTGTCGAAGCCGGTGATATAGAAGATGCCGGCCTGCTGCACCTCGACGAGGAATGCGGTCTCCTCCTCGACCTTCGAGGTGACCGTGATCGTCAGCACGACTTCGAAGTTGCCGTTCTCGTCGATCGCATTGCTCTTGGTGTTGAGGTCGACGTTGACCTTCGGCTGGTACGACTTGCGGAAAATCTCCGGGGTCGCCGGGGATTCGAAGGAAACGTCCTTGCAATAGATGCGCTGCAGCGAGAACTGCTGCTGCGGGGCGTTCTGTTGTGCTGCTGCCTGCTCGTCGGCCATGGCTTGCTTTCTCCGTGTGAGGTGGTGTCGGTATGAAGTGGTATCAGTGTGAGCGATAAAAAGCGCCTGTCAGCGGGACCCGGACAGACCGAGCAGCCCATCGAGGCGCCCGCTGCGGTCCAGCGCCGCAAGTTCATCAAAGCCGCCCACGTGCCGGTCGCCGACCCAGATCTGCGGCACCGTATGACGGCCGGCTTTCTCGGTCATTTCCGCGCGCAGGGCGGCATTGCCGTCGACGGCGATCTCCTCGAAGGCCACACCCTTGCCTTTCAACAGCCGCCGCGCGGCGATGCAATAGGGGCAGAAGCGGGTGCTGTAGACGGTGACGGGAATGGCCACGGCGCTGCTACTTCTTCGCCACCGTGGGCAGTTGCAGGTTGCGCCACTCGAGCATGCCGCCGGCCATCTTGTAGACCTTGCCGAAGCCGTCGCCCCGCAGCTGCTTGGCGGCAGCCCCGGCCTGCTGGCCCATCTTGCAGACCAGGATGATCGGCCGCTCCCGGTACGCATCGAGCTCGCTCTTGCGGTCCGCGAGCTTGGCCATGGGGATGTGCACGGCGTCGACGATGTGTCCCTGCTTGAACTCACCGCCGTCGCGCAGGTCGAGGAAGATGCCGTCCTCTGCGTTCACGAGGTCGATGGCCTGCTGCGGGCTGAGCGCGGGGCCCGCCTTGCGGGTCTCGTGGAACAGCAGCATGCTGACCGCCACGAGCAGTGCGGCGACCAGGATCCATTGCTGGAGCAGGAACTCTAGGAAGAGGGCCATGGAGCGGTTTCCGGGTCCGTAGCGCGCCCGGCGTAAAGCCGGACCTCGGCAAAAAGGCGCGCAGTATACCCTGTCTGCCCGGCGCGCTCCACAGCGTCCCGGGTTCCCGCTCGAGGCGCGTCGCGGCGCCTCCGGCCAGCGGTTACAATAGCGCGCTTTCCACCACGGGAGCAGGCATGACAGACGCCAGCAGGGTCCCCACCGTCCTCATCATCCTGGACGGCTGGGGGCACCGGGAAGAAACCCGGGACAATGCCATCGCGAACGCCCACACCCCGGTCTGGGACCGGCTCTGGGCCGAGGCCCCGCACACGCTCATCTCGGGCTCGGGCCTCGACGTGGGCCTGCCCGAGGGGCAGATGGGCAACTCCGAGGTCGGCCACATGAGCCTCGGCAGCGGCCGCGTCATCTACCAGAACATCACCCGCATCGACCAGGCCATCGCCGACGGCAGCTTCGACGAGAATCCCGTGTACACGGCGGCCATCGACGCCGCCGTGACCGGCGGCGGCGCCGTGCACGTGCTCGGACTGCTGTCGCCCGGCGGTGTGCACAGCCACGAGCGGCAGCTCTTCGCCGCGCTGCGCCTGGCCGCGGCCCGCGGCGCGAAGCAGGTCTACCTGCACGCTTTCCTCGACGGCCGCGACACGCCGCCGCGCAGCGCGCAGGCCTCCATCGACAAGGCCGAGGCGGTGTTCGCCGGACTCGGCACCGGGCGCATCGCCAGCCTCTGCGGCCGCTACTACGCGATGGACCGCGACCAGCGCTGGGACCGGGTGGAAAAAGCCTACAACCTGCTCACCGAGGGCGATGCGGACCACCGCGCACCGAGCGCCACGGAGGGCCTCGCCGCCGCCTACGAGCGCGACGAGAGCGACGAGTTCGTCGCGCCGACGGTGATCACCGATGCCGGCGGCAGC
>CAJWWA010000015.1 GCA_913048495.1 uncultured Halieaceae bacterium | reverse complement strand
CGAGCTGGGTTTAGAACGTCGTGAGACAGTTCGGTCCCTATCTGCTGTGGGCGTTTGGAGATTTGAGGGAAGCTGATCCTAGTACGAGAGGACCGGATTGGACGAACCTCTGGTGTTCCGGTTGTCACGCCAGTGGCATTGCCGGGTAGCTATGTTCGGACGGGATAACCGCTGAAAGCATCTAAGCGGGAAGCCTCTCCCAAGATAAGTTCTCCCTGACCCCTTGAGGGTCCTGAAGGGCCGTCCGAGACGAGGACGTTGATAGGCTGGGTGTGGAAGCGTTGTAAGGCGTTGAGCTAACCAGTACTAATTGCCCGTGAGGCTTGACCATATAATCCAGGTTGTTTGCGCTGGGTGGGAGACTGCGAGAGCAGGAGGCCACGAAGCCAGCGAGGCTCCCGGGTGTTGTGGCGAGTCCAGTGTGAAAGCACGCATACTCAGGCACAGACCAGATACGAAGCTTGATCTACCGCCTTATTGGGAAGGCCGGCATCGCGCCGTGCGAGTAAGACCGAAGGCCATTCCCAGCCAGTTTGCCTGGCGACCATAGAGCATTGGAACCACCTGACTCCATCCCGAACTCAGCAGTGAAACGATGCATCGCCGATGGTAGTGTGGGGTCTCCCCATGTGAGAGTAGGTCATCGCCAGGCTCCAAAAACCAGAAAACCCCGGTCCAAAAGGACCGGGGTTTTCTGGTTTTAGGAACCGAGGATCTACTGCCACTACAACTCGGGTCCCATGTGCACCCGGAGGGCAGAATCACAACCCCTGCACCGCAGGTGCGGGGTTGGGGCGCCGAAGGCGTTCCGAAGGAATTGCTCGCGGAGCGAGCAACCCAAAGTAGGTCATGGGATTGGCACCCACCCGAAGTACGTCATGGGGTTGGCACCCAGCCCGCCTAAAGGAACAGATCGCGAGCACCGCTTGTAAGCAAAAGCAGGCCATGGCTATGGCGCCAAGCCAAAAAATCCCGATCGCTCAAAACCCCGAGATCAGCCTCTCGCACCCTTCCACCACCATCCCCCGAATCCCCCCAAAAAACTCATCCTCCCCATGCTCCGGCCGCTCATGCACCCACCCGAGCAGCGCCAGCCCCCGCAACAGGAGGAACACCGGCAGCATCTTTTCATCGCGAGCCGACAGCGGCCGCACTTCCCGATAGCCCGTTAGCAAAGCCTCCCGCAGCGCCTCAAAATCATCGTCTTCGTGAAACTCAATGAGCGCCGAGGCCAGGTCATAGCCATGCCAGCCAAAGGCCGCATCGTCGAAGTCGATGAGCCCGAGCTCACCCACTGTGTCGACGAGCACGTTCCCCGGGTGCAGATCGGCGTGGATGAGACTGAAGTTATCCCGGTTAGCGCCGTAGTCATCGAGGATATGTCGCAGGCGGTCCCGTGCCTCAAGAACGAGCTTCCGCTCTCCGTCACTGAACCCCCGGTGTTCCCAGAAGCGCCCCCAGCGCGGCCGGTCACCGAGCAGCCCGTCCCGGTCCAGTGCCGGCCGCGTGAAACCTTCCGGCGCCTGCCAGCCCGCAGCCTGGTTCTGCAGTCGCGCGGTGAGCGCGCCCAGGCCGCTGAACAGGCGTTGGCGCTCCCGGCCGTCGGCCTTCGCCAGGTAGCCATCATCGAGAATCTCCCCGGGTAGCCAGCTGACCATGCTGGCATAGCGCCAGCTGTCCTCGCCGGAGTCCGGGGTCGACACGGGCACGAAGTGGCGGCCGTCGCGGGCAGCGAGGGCGGTCTGGACCCGCAGCCCGGAATCCGCCAGGGCGTCGCGCCAGTGGCGCTCCGACTCGAGCTCTTCCAGCGTGTTGTAACCGGGCCGGTGCAATCGCAGCACGTAATCCGTTCCTGCCTCGCTGGTGACGCGAAAGCTCACGTTCTCGGAAACGGCCGCCGTCGCCAGCGCACGCGGGCTCACGGGGAACTGTGCCAGTGCCTCCCGGGCCGCCGGCAGGTAGGGGGCGGCGGGGCCGTCAGCGCTCAAGGTTTGTGCCGAAAATGGCGTCGCAGGCCTCGAGGAAGGGTTCCGCGTCTGCCTTGCTGAAGACAAGCGGCGGCCGGAGCTTAAGGACGTTACCGTGCACGCCTGCCGCCCCAAGCAGGACGCCGGCGGCGCGAAACCGGTTGGCGAGTTGTCTCGCCGCGGCCGGGTCCGGCTCACGGCTGGCGCTGTCGCGGACGATCTCGACGGCCAGGAAGAGGCCGCAGCCGCGGATGTCGCCCACCCCCGGCGCCCCCGCGAGCCTGTGCTGCAGTGCATCCAGCAGGTACGCGCCGGTACTCGCGGCATTGCCCACCAGTGCGAGTCGCTCGATCTCGTCGAGTACCGTCATACCGACCGCCGCCTGCAGCGGCGTTGAGGCAAAAGTGTTGAAGTAGTCGGTTTCCCGCCGGAAAGCCGCTACGTGATCCCGGTGTGCAGCGGCGGCGGCTAGCGGAAGCCCGTTGCCCATCGGCTTGCCCATGACCACGATGTCCGGTGTGAAGCCCATGGCCTCGTAGCCCCACCAGTGGCCGGTGCGGCCGAAGCCGCACTGTACCTCGTCACCGATGACGAGCCCGCCCTCGCGGTGTACCAGCTCTGTCGCCGCTGCGAGGAAGCCCGCCGGCACGCGCGGCAGCCCCTCGTTGGCAAAGATCGAGCAGACGATGAAGGCGGCCAGGCCGTGCCCGTCGCGCTTGAGCTCCGCGATGGCTTCTTCCACCCGCTCGAGATAGGCCGCGCAGAGCGCGTCGTCACTGGCGTCCGGCAGGAGCGGGCGATAGCAGTCGGGGTAGGGAAAACCGCGGATCGCCGCGTCCGGACCCTGCCCGCCACTGCCGACCTCCGTGAGAGCCGCCACCAGCCCCGCGTTGCCGTGATAGGCCGCATCGCTGCAGACGATACCCGCCCGGCCAGTGACCGCGCGGGCCATGGCCAGTGCCACTTCGTTGGCTTCCGTACCGGTGCAGCAGAACACCGCGCTCTCGATGCCGTCATGGTGCAGGGCGCACAGCCGCTCGGCATAGGTGACGATGCCCTCGTGCAGGTAGCGGTTGTGCACGTTCAGGGTGGCCTGCTGCGCGGCCATGGCCTCGGCGACCGCCCGGTTGCCGTGCCCGACGCAGGGCACGTTGTTGTAGAGGTCGAGATAGCGTCTGCCCGACGGGTCGAAGAGGTAACAGCCCTCGCCGCGGACGATTTCCACCGGGTCGTCGTAGAAAAGCTCGGCGCCGGGGCCCAGGGCCTGCTCGCGACGCTCGAGCAAGAGGGAACTGTGCATCGTGAGCCTCCCGTGGTCCGCTGAGCCGGTGCGGCCCGCGGCGCGTTCTCAGCCAGGGCCGCTGTGCTTCAGGTCGCCTGGTCCGGCAACTCTGCCACAGCACGATACGCCTCATCGATGGCGACGTGCGTGTAGGCACTCGCACCGGCATCCGAATTCGCGATCGCGATGCGTCCGAAGGGCTGGCGGGCGATCTCGTGCGGCGCTTCCCCTTCCGGCCAGTCCTCATCCCAGAGGTCGAGATACTCGTAGGCATAGCCGTGCGGCCAGCGGTTAACGGTAATGGCCAGGACATCGCGGGCGACATCGAAGCCGGCGGGGCCGAGGAGCCCATCCAGCACCGTGCGCACCTCGCGCTCGTAATCCTCGAAGGCGAGTTCGAGCATGGCCTGCCGGGAGGCGCGCAGCTGCGCCTTGATGTCCACGGCTTCCGGCGGCGGCGAGATCGTCCCCCAGAACACGAGCGAGACGGGGCCGCTGTCATCGAGGTCGTGCCGGTAACCGCCGGTGTTGATGCCGCGGAAAGTGAACAGGCTCGCGTGCAGGCGCCCGGGGCAGTCAACGGCATCGATGCCGAGGCGATCAAGGGCATCGGTGTTGCGGATCAGGACATTGGTGAGCACCAGTGGATGTTTCACCTGGTAGGCGAGTGCCGTTTTTTGCGCCTCTGGCAGCTCCGGGCAGAGGTGGGGAATGATCGCGTTGTAGCAACCGAGTACACAGTGGCGCGCGTTCACGCGCAGCAGCTCGCCATCTTTAAGGTAGGTCACGGCCACGCCGTCTACACTGTTGGACGCGTTGACCACGGTGGCATTAAGGCGGAGCCGTACCGGAGCGCCCGGCTCATCGAGCTTTCCGTAGTCGAAGCGGGCCAGCGCCACGTTGCCGGCGTCCGTGCCCGGCGCCGCCGCGGGGATGAGACGTGCAACCTGCAGCCTTGCCAGGCTGGCATTGCCGTCGGGCCACATCGCCACGGGGTAGTCCCGGCCTTCGCTGTCGGGGTCCTCGCCGACAAGGTGCACGCCCGGCAGGCCGGTCTCGAAGGCCTCCATGGCGGACAGCGCCCGCATTTCCACGCCCCAGCTGCCGTGGGCGGCCTTGTCGAACAGCTGGGTCACCTCGCCGCTCAGGCCGCCGTGGCGGCGCAGGAACTCGGGGTAGGCAAGCGACCGCAGGTAGGCCTCAGCCGCCTCTTCGTCCCGGTCGGCAAGCACGTTGTCCCGCCGTCTGTAGAAGGCCTTCAGTGCCTCACGGCCGGCGACCGAGATGGGTAGTTGGTCTATCGTTTCTACCGCCGGGCCGGGGAAAGCGAGGTCACAGCGCGGAACCAGCCGGTTGACACCGTAAGTTTCTTCGTCAAACCACATCGCGGGGCTGTTGGGGGCCGTCCTTCCGTAACGGAACTGGCGCTTTGCCCGCATGGCGTCGGTGTCGACGCCGTGGGTGTCGAGGAAGGCCTTAACCGTCGGGCTGAATTCCCACCACTCGAGGTTGTGGGTGCCGCCGAGGGACAGGCGCATTTTCCCGGCCTGGTGAAACTCGTTCCGCTTGGCGTGGCCGCCGAAGTCATCGTGGTTGTCGAGCAGCAGGATCCGCGCGTCCGGGCCGAAGCGCTCACGATAGAAGTGTGCTGCCGCGAGCCCGGAGATGCCGGCGCCAGCCACCACCAGGTCATAGTGCTCGTCGAGGTCGCGGGGATTGTCGAAGGAGCGGCCCTCCCGGGCCAGGGCGTGCGCCGCTTCGAAGGAACCCGGGTGTGAACCGCGCAGGCCCGTACGCACGGGGGGGTAGTCCTCCGGCCGGGGCGCTGCCGTCGCCTGCGGTGGCTGGTCCGCGCCGGCGAGAGAGGCGGGAAGGGACAGGGCGAGGGCCGATGCCACCGCGCCGTGGAGAAAGTCCCGCCGGTCGATCGGCCGGTGCATGCCGAGGGCCTTGTCAGACTTCCTGCTCATCGATTGTCACTGCTCGTCATGGTTGTCATGCTACAGGGGAGCATAGCCCGCGCACCTGCGCCACCGCTATACTGCCCGCATGAAGGCAAGCAAGATCCGTACTCGCACCGCCACGCGTGGCGAACCGCGCCCTGCACAGCGGGCGTCGCGGTCGTGAACGAGCGCGCCCGCGCCGCGCCCGCACCCTGGATGCACGACAGGCTCCGCCAGGGCTTTACGCACCTGTCCGCGGGGCGTCTGAACGAGGCGGCCGCCTGCTGCAAACAGGTGCTCGGGGCCAGGCCCGACGTTCCCGAGGCGCACTTCCTGGTCGGTCTGGTCGCCCTGGAACTGAAGCAGACCTGGCACGCCGTGCAGGCCTTCGGCTCCGTGACCAAGCTGCAGCCGGACCATGGCGCGGCCTGGGCGAACCTGGCGCGGCTGTTCATGCAGGCCGGTCAGCCGGCCCGGGCCGATGCGGCGCTGGCAAAAGCGGTTGAGCACAATGACGACAATCCCGTGGTGCTGGACCTCATCGGTACGGTGCACGGCCTCCTCGGCGAGCAGGAAGAAGCGGGCCGCTGGATCGCACGCGCCCTGGCGAAGGAGCCGGACAGCGTGCCCTTCCTCATCAATCAGGCCAACAATCACACCTTCCTGGATCGCCTCGACGAGGCCGAGGCGGCGCTGCGCCGGGTGCTGGCGCAGCAGCCGGGGCACCCTAACGCGCACTGGCTGCTTTCCGGTCTGCGCAAGGCCAGGGACCGGTCTCACGTCGAGGAACTCGAGCGGCTAATCGACGGACAGCGGGAGCATCCGCGCGCCCTGGCCTTCCTCTGCTACGCCCTTGGCAAGGAGCTCGAGGATCTCGAGGACTGGGACCACGCATTTCCCGCCTTTGCGCAGGGCGCGGCGGCCCGGCGCAGCACTCTCGATTTCGACGAAGCGGGCGAGATTGAGATGTATGAGGCGTTTGCGGCGACCTTCACCGAAGCATGGCTCCACGACGGCCGGGAGGGCCACGACGACCCGGCGCCGATCTTCGTGGTGGGACAGCCGCGCACGGGCACGACGCTGGTCGAACGCATCATTACCGCCCACTCGCAGGTGCACTCGGCCGGTGAGCTGAAGCAGTTCGGCCACGCCATCCGGCGTATCGGCGATTACCGCGAGCAGCGGCAGCAGTCGGCGCGGCTGGCTGAGATTGCCGCGGGGATCGACCCGGCGCAGCTCGGCAAGGCATACCTGCAGACCACCCGCACCATGCAGGGCGACACGCCGCGCTTCGTCGACAAGCTGCCGCCTAACTATCTCTATATTCCGCTGATCCTGAAAGCGCTGCCGAAGGCGAAAATCGTGCACCTGCGGCGCGACCCGATGGACGCCTGCTTTGCCAGCTTCAAGCAGCTGTTCGCCGATGCCTACCCGCACTCCTACGAGCAGGCCGAGATGGCACGCCATCACGCGCGTTATTATCGGCTGATGGAAACGTGGCGCGAGCGTTTCGGCGACCGCTTCTTCGATATCTCCTACGAGGATACGGCCGCGAACCTCGAGCCCAACGCACGCGCGCTCGTCGACTTTCTCGGGCTGCCCTGGGAGGACGCCTGCCTCGCCTTCCACGAGCAGAAGTCCGCCGTCACTACTGCCAGTACCGTGCAGGTGCGCCAGCCCGCCCACACCCGGTCCGTCGGCCGCTGGCGCCGCTACGCGGAAGAGCTCGAACCCATGCGCCGCGCCCTGGCAGAAGCCGGGGTACCGGAGACCCTTACCGACGCAGTGCCCGCCCGCTAGCGGTGCGTCCGCATCCATTGCGGTGCATTGGCGCCCTGTAGGCTGGGAAGCGCCGTCTGGTGTTTGCGCTATGGTTAGGGCTGGCTTGCGATGATGCGCGTCCCGCGCTAGCTTGCAATGAAAACAAGACGGGCCAGCGTGCAGCGGTCCACCGAGGAGGTTCCCATGTGTGCATCAGCAACGCGTGTTTCGGCTTCATCCCCCGTCCCTGCATCCGGCCTTTCCGCCTCTCGATGCCTGAGTGCTCGTAGGCGCCTGCTGCCCCAGGCGGTCTCACTCGCCATGCTTGGCGCTGCGGCGCTCCCCGTCGATGCGCAGCAGCTCGAGGAAGTCATCGTCACCGCGACCAAGCGGGCGGAATCGGTCATGGACGTGCCGCTTTCGATCACCGCCATGTCCGGCAACGAGATCCGTAAGATCAACCTGAATGACGTGAAGGACCTCATCTACTTCACACCGGGGATCACCGGCAACTCCAAGGACAGCTTCCTCGATTTCGTGAGCGTGCGCGGTATCCGCACCATTGATTACGGCAACGGCGGCGACCCCTCCATCAGCCTGTTCAAGAACGGGCTCTACCAGGGCCGCACCGGTTCCGGCGTTTCCAGCCTCTACGACGTGGAGCGTTCGGAAGTGCTGCGGGGGCCGCAGGGCTTCCTGTTCGCGCGCAACTCGGTGGCAGGCGGGATGAACATCATCACCACCAAGGCCAGCCTCGACGAGGTCAAGGGCTTTGCCGAGGTGGATGTAGGTGAACGCGGGGTGTTTGTCTTCGAGGGCGCGGTCAATGTGCCGCTCACCGACAGACTCGCGATGCGCGTTGCCGCGTTCCACACCGAGGAAGACGGTTACGTGGAGAACATCGCCGGTGGCGATGATCTCATCTCCCACGACAACGACTCCCTGCGGGTGTCCTTCCGCTACGAGTCGGAGCGGGTCACCGGTGACCTGATCCTCGAGTACGACAACCGCAACCAGTTCGGCACGGTGTACCGGACGACCGGCAACGGCCCCGCCTTCAATGTGGCGGCCACCCGGATCAACGGCGGCGTACCGATTGCCTTCGACCCCGACGCCCGCACCGTCAACAACGACAACTCCCCGCTGGAGCCCCGGGACGACACGGAGGCGATGTCCGCCGCGCTGCTGCTGGACATCGACCTCGGCTTCGCCACGCTGACCTCGCTGACCGGCTACAAGGACCACGAGTACGACTACGTCGAGGACTACGACGGCATGCCGATCACGGTCTTCAATTACGGCCAGGACCAGGAGGGCACCTACTTCGAGCAGGAACTGCGGCTGACTTCCAACGGTGACGGTCCCCTCGACTGGTATGCCGGTGTGTCCTACTACAACGAGGAAATCGACACGGACTTCCTGGGCCAGCAGGCCGAGGACGCCTACTGCCTCGGCTACTGGTATGCCACCTGTGCCGACCTGTTCGACTACTACAACAACGTCTACTACGGCGGCGCCTACGCCTACATCCTCGATTACTACTTCGGCACCTACCAGTGGACGCCGTCGGCGTCCGGTGTTGCCAACGATATCAACCGCATCGGCGGCAAGTACCAGGGCTACTCCGCCTACGTCGACCTCAAGTACGACCTCACTGATACCCTCGAGGCCAACATCGGCGTGCGCTACAACTACGATGAGAAGAAATTCTCCCAGCAGGGTGTTCCGGACCCGGACGGCTCCATCCTCAACAACAAGGTGCAGACCGGCTATGGCACACCCGAGGGCCCGGTCAGCGACAAGCAGGACTGGGATGCCGTGACCTGGCGGGCCGTGCTCAACTGGCGTCCGAACGATGACACATTACTTTTCGCCAGCGTCGCCACGGGCTACAAGCCGGGTGGTTTTGACAGCTTCACCGTCGAGGGGCCGGCGTCCGCCTGTGTCTACATCGATGCCCGCTGCGCAGCGATCCCGGGTGTGGACCGCCCCGGCGACTACGACGAGGAGTCGGTGATCTCCTACGAGGTCGGCTACAAGGGCCGGCTCATGGACGGCCGCAGCCAGCTGTCGCTGACCGGTTTCTTCTACCAGTATGAAGATCTGCAGGCGATCCGCCCGGATCCGGAAGCGCCGCAGCGCTCGCTCGTCGACAATGCCGGCGAGGTCGACGGCTGGGGCGTCGAAGCCGAGTTCAGTATCGCGCTGACCGACTACCTGAGCGCCCGCTTCGGCGGTTCCTGGTTCGATTCCGAGGCGCGGGAAATCGAGCCCTTCTGTGATGTCGGTGCGACATTGACTGGCTCGGACCAGGCCTGCGAGGGCAACTCGATACCCTGGGCACCGGAGTACACCGCGTTCGCGGTGATCGACGGCGCGCTTCCCCTCGCCGGGGGCGAGGCTTTCGGTGTGCTGTCCTGGACCTGGGAGGACAGTATCCGCGGCGACTGGCCCGGCAAGGACATCATCTACCAGGAGATCCCGATGGTGAACCAGGCAGACCTCCAGCTGGGTTACCGCAAGGACAACTGGTCAGTCCTCGCCTACGTGGAAAACATCATGGACCAGAACTGGTTCGACGGTGCCTATGCGAATGGCGATGTGCTGCCGGCGGACAGCCCGGACTATGTGCCGTTCCTCTATCCGGAGCATACCTTCGGGCCGGCGCGGCCGCGTACCGCCGGCGTGCGCGTCAGCTACAACTTCTGAGGCCCCGCAGCGGGGCCCGCTTCCCGCGACCTGTCCTAGAGTGCGCGCAGGTACCAGGCGTAGTCCAGGTCCGGCACCTGCGCGTGGTACAGGTCGCTCTCTCCCTGGCGCTGCGTTGCGAACGCGGCGATGAAGGCCTCCCCGAGGTATTGCGGCAGGACGGTGCCCGCACGCAGGAGTTCGAGCGCCATGTCCAGGCGCTGAGGAATGCTGACCTCGCTCCTGGACAGATCCACCTCACGCTGTACCGGCGTGTCCGGGGCCACCCCGCGCTCCAGGCCGTAGTGTATCCCCGCCAGGACGGCCGCCAGCACGAAATACGGGTTGGCGTCGGCGCCGGCGATGCGATGCTCGACGCGCCGGTTGTCCTCGGTGGAGGCCGGGACGCGCAGCGCCACCTCGCGGTGATCGTAGCCCCAGCTGCGCCCCGCGGGCGCGAAGGCGCCGGGGGTGAAGCGGCGATAGGAGTTCGGGTTGGGCGCGAAGATGGCCATCGCCTCGTCGATAGTGGCCTGCAGGCCGCCGATGGCGCGGCGCAGCGGTTCGGTGAGCGTGGGCGGCGTAGTCGCTTCGTCGTGGGCGAAGATATTGCTGCCGTCCTCGCGATAGGCGCTGGCGTGGATGTGCAGGCCGCTGCCGCCCTGGTCCGCGAAGGGCTTGGCCATGAAGGTCGCGCCGAGACCGTGGCGGCGGGCCACGCCCTTGATGATGCGTTTCAATAGCATGGCGTGGTCGCCGGCGAGTAGCGCATCGTGCTCGTGGTGCGTATTGATCTCCCACTGGCCCGGCGAAAATTCGCTGTGAATTGCCGTGAGCGGCACCGCCTGGAGCTCACAGGCCCTGCGCACATCCTCGAGGAACGCGTCGCACTCGATGAGATCGTCAGCCATGCAGTACTGGATGCCGTGCTGCCGCTGGTTCGTTCCGGGAATGCGGCCGAGCCGCGGCGTCGGCCGGGGGCCGTCGCCGTCCTCGAGGAGATAGAACTCGAGCTCCGTCGCGACCACCGGGCTGAGGCCGCTGGCCCGATAGCGTTCGAGGACACGCAGCAGCGGGGCGCGGGGGTCCGTGTCCGCGTAACGCCCGTCGACGGTAGCAAAGCCGGTCAGCACCTGCGCCGTCGGCGAGTCGACCCAGGGGATCGGCGCGAGCGTGCCGGCCACCGGCAGGATCAGCTGGTCCGGGTCGCCACCGACAACGCGCTGGTCCTGGCCGGCGTACATGTCGCCGCGGATGCCGAGGAAGGGGACGGTGACAGGCACCGTGAAGCCGCCCTCGAACAGGGAAGCAAACTCCCGGCGCTGGATGCGCTTGCAGCGCAGCAGGCCGTTCATGTCCGGCATCAGGACCTCGAGCAGTTGCACTTCGGGGTGCGCTTGCAGGAAGTCGTCCAGTTCCCCCCGGTCGGCAAAATTCATGGCAGCTCCTTCTGGTCAGGCTGGCGGCAGCGTGGAACAGAGTTTGCAAAGAGTTTGCAAGAGTTTGGAAGAGTGTGCATCAGAGCAGAAAGAGGGGCTTCCTGGCCCATCGGCCCGGAGGTGGCAGGCGCCGACCGCCCCTAGACTGTCTGGCGAAGTTACCGCGGAGGAGGTCCTGTGACAGATCGTGTTGACGTCATCGTCATCGGGGGTGGGCACAACGGGCTGGTCTGTGCGTCCTACCTCGCCGCGGCCGGCCGCAAGGTGCTGGTCCTCGAGGCCCGGGACCGGGTCGGCGGCGCCGCGTTGACCGAGGAGTTCCACCCGGGCTTTCGCAACTCGGTCTATTCTTACTCCATCAGCCTGCTGCACCCGAAGGTCATGGCGGATCTCGATCTCGCCGCCCACGGGCTGGAAGTGCTCGAGCGTCCCGCCGGCACCCTGAGCATGCTGGACGGTGACCACCTGCAGCTCACCCGCGACGACAGGCAGGTGCACGAGGAACTGGCGCGCTTCTCCCGGCGCGATGCCGAGCGCATCGGTGCTTTCGAGGCGGAGATCGGCGAGGTGGCGATGGCGCTGCGCGCCCTCGCCATGGAGGCACCGCCGAACTTCGGCGGTGGCTGGCGCGATGCGCTCGCGCTGCTCAAGGGCGGCAACGCATTGCGCAAGCTATCCAGCAAGCACCAGATGGTCCTCGGCGAGCTGATGACCCGCTCCCTTGGCGATCACCTCGATGCCTGGTTCGAGAGCGAGGCGCTGAAAGGCCTGTTCGGCTTCGAGGGGATCATCGGCAACTTCCGCGATCCCTATGACGCCGGCACCGCCTACGTGCTGCTGCACCACGCCTTCGGCGAGGTGAACGGCAAGGCGGGTGCCTGGGGCATCGCCCGCGGCGGCATGGGCGCCATCAGCGACGCCATGGCTGCCGCCGCCCGGGCGCGGGGTGTACGCATCGAGACGGGGGCGCCGGTTGCGAAGATCCTGGTGGAAAACGGTGCCGCCTGCGGTGTGCTGACGGAGGACGGGCGCGAATACCGCGCTCCGGCGATTGCGGCCAACGTGCACCCCCAGCTGCTCCTGACCCGGCTGCTCGACGCGCAGACGCTCGAGCCGGACGACCGCCGGCGGATCGACGCCTACCGCAGTCACTCGGCAACGCTGCGCATGAACGTCGCGCTGTCCGAACTGCCCCGCTTTACGACCATGCAGGGGCGGGACGATTTCCACTTCCTCGGCGCCATCGAGTTCTCACCGTCGCTGGGCTACCTGCAGGACGCCTACCGCGACGCGCGCGACCTGGGCTGGGCGCGGCGCCCGGTGATCTCGATGCAGATCCCGACCACCCAGGACGACAGCCTGGCGCCCCCCGGCGGGCACGTCGCCAGCCTGTTCTGCCAGCACTTCAACCGCCACCTGCCCGACGGACGCTCCTGGGACGATGTGCGCGAGCAGGTGGCCGACGTGGTGATCGACACGATCGATGCCCACGCGCCCAATTTCCGCGCGTCGGTCGTCGGTCGCCAGATCAAGACGCCGCTGGATATCGAGCGCGACCTGGGCATGATCGGCGGCGATATCTTCCACGGTGCCCTGCACCTCGACCAGTTCTATTCCCTGCGGCCCATCCCGGGCCACGCGGGCTACCGGATGCCCACGAAGGGGGTTTACCTGTGCGGTTCCGGCGCGCACCCCGGGGGCGGTGTCAGCGGGCTGCCCGGGCACAATGCCGCACGGGTGATTCTGCGTGACCACTGACCGGCGCGCCCTGCATGGCAGCGACCCGCGGTGGATACCTATACGCTGACCATCGCCATCAGCGTGCTGCTGTTCATTGCCATCGGCAACTACAGCGGCCGCAAGGTGCACTCGGCCGAGGATTACTACGTGGCCGGTCGACGGGCGCCGACCCTGTTGATCCTCGGTACGCTGGTGGCCAGCGTGTTCAGCACTGCCATCTTCCTCGGCGAAGCGGGTTTCACCTACGACGGGCAGCTCGGTGCCTACCTGCTGCTGCCGGGCATCGCCGTGACGGGCTACATTTACGGCGCGCTCTTCTTCGGCACATTCCTGCGCCGCAGCCGGGCGCCCACGGTCGCCGATTACTTCGGTCACCGCTTCGACAGCCGCCGCGTGCAGCAGGCCGCGGGGGCGACGATAGTCCTCGGGCTCGGCGGCTACCTGCTGGTGGTGACCCAGGGCGCGGCGCTGCTGCTGTCGGACCTCACCGCGCTCAGCTATCCCGCCGCCGTGCTCGTCGCCTGGGCGAGCTATACGCTGTTTACCCTTTACGGCGGTTCGCGCGGCGTGATCATCACGGATACGTTGATGTTCCTGCTGTTCACCGGGGCGACGGTGCTGTTCGTCTTTTTCCTGGTGGATGACTTCGGCGGTGTGCCGCGGGCGGTCGAGGCGCTCGCGCGGCAGGAGGACAAGCCGGGCCTGGCGGCCTGGCACGGTATCATCGGCGAGGGCACGCCGTGGCCGACGGCGATCGACTTCTTCATCTGGTTCCTGATCATCGACCTGTCCTGGAGCATCGTCTACGCTGTCAGCCCCTGGCAGTCGAGCCGTCACCTCATGGCCCGGGACGAGCACGTGGTGCTGCGGGCGTCGATCTATGCCTGCTTTGCGGTGATCTTCATGCAGTACCTGATCTACGGTGCGGGGGGGCTGATCAACCTTGCCAACCCCGCCATCGAGCCGGCGGAGACGGTCATGCTCTGGGCAGCGCAGCACCTGGTTCCCGAGTTTCTCGGCGCGCTGCTGCTCGCCGGCATCGTGGCCGCCGCGCTCTCTTCCGCATCGACCTTCCTGTCGCTGGTGGGCTTCAGCGTGAGCAACGACCTCGGGGCGCGGGACCAGATCGCCGGCCTCGGCACCACGCGCCTGGTGATGTGCGCGGTCGCGCTGGTGGTACTCGGGCTGAGCCTGTTCGTGCCGGCAAACATCTTCTGGATCATGATCTTCATCGGCACGGTCTTCGCGTCGTCCTGGGGCCCGGTGGCGTTCATGAGCGTGTGGAGCAAACGCATCACGGCCCGCGCCGCCACCTGGGGGCTGGTCGTCGGCCTGCTTGCCAACGTGGTACCGGCCGCGTTCGACTACGCGGGCGTGATCGCCCTGCCGAGCTACGCCGACCCGGCCCTGCTCGGGGTCGCCGCGAGTTTCCTGGCGATCGTCGTGGTTTCCCGCCGCGGCACCCCCGGGGCGAAGGAGGTGGCCTACCGCGAGCGCCTGCACGAGACGCCGGCGGTGGATCGCGACTGGCGCAAGACCCGCGTCACGCTGCTGGCCCCGGCGCTGCTGGTCGTCTACGGTGCCTGCATGCCGGTGCTGCTGCTCAAGTTCTACGTGCTGCCCTACCAGCTCGGCAGCGGCAGCCTCGGCGCCGGCGGCGGCATCAACTGGAGCGAGGCCGAGCCCTGGTTCGCCTTCGGTCCGGCGCTGCTGTTCATTCCCCTAGGCACGCTGGCGGCAGTGGTCATCCGGCGCCGCTACGCGCCTTCGGTACCTGTATGATGAGAACAGAAGCGCACTCCGGCGGTAGGTCCAGGGCGGCGATGTCGGGTGCGGGACAGTGGTCATGATGCAGGAAGGAGACAGCGTTTGAGCGGTTACAGCTACCTCGCCCTGGCGATTGCCGCCGAGGTGGTGGGCACGCTGGCACTGAAGGCTTCGGAAGAATTCAGCCGGCCCTGGCCCACCTGCCTGTCCATCGCCGGCTACCTGGTGTCGTTCTATTTTCTCGGCCTGGTCCTGCGCACGGTGCCCGTCGGCGTGGCCTATGCCGTCTGGTCCGGGGTCGGCATGGTGCTGATCGCGGTGCTCGGTATCCCCCTGTTCAAGCAGGTGCCCGACCTGCCGGCGCTGGTCGGCATCGGCCTGATCCTTGCAGGCGTACTGGTCATGAACCTGTTCTCACGCACCATCGGTCACTGAACGATGCCCGCCGCCCCGCAAGCGCCCGCGCTGCACCACGAACGCTCTGTCTTCGACGGCTGGCGCTCGCTGGTCATCTCCCTCTACATGACGCTGGTCGGCTACGGGGTGCTCGCCGGCATCCCGGTGATCAGCACGGCCTGGGCCACCCAGCTCGGCTTCAGCGACGTGCAGACCGGGCGCGTCGCCGGCGCCGACCTCGGCGGCCTCGCCCTCGGTGCGGTGCTCGCCTCGCTGCTGGTGGCGCAGATCAACCGGCGCCTCCTCGTGTTTCTCGCGGCGCTCGTCGCGATCGCCGCCAACGCCCTTTGCATGGTGCTGGTCGACTACGACGCGGTCCTCTGGCTGCGGCTCCTGGCGGGCACCGGGAGTGGCGTGTACACGGCCATCGCCGTTGCCAATCTCGGCGCCAGCTCGAAGCCGGCGCGGGCCTACAACATCATGCTTTTCTGCTTCGCCTTCACCCAGGCCGGGGAGATGTTCGCGCTGCCGCGCCTGTCCATGGACGCGATCTACGGGGTGTTCGTGGCCGCCTACCTCTTCGGCCTCCTGTTTCTGCGCTGGGTCCCGCCGCGACCCGTGGAGGCGAGCCTGGACGTCGAGGTGGAACTGCCGGATCCGGAGCTGGGGTCGGTCGTCGAGCACCGCCACGTCCCGGCGGTCGTGCCCTGGCTCTGCCTCGCCGCGATCGCCGCGACCTACATCAACATCGGCGCCTACTGGACATATATCGAGCTGGCGACGGCGCGGGCGGCGCTGGACAAGGCCTGGGTCTCGAATGTGCTCGTGTGGGTCTCCTTCATGAGCCTCCTCGGCTGCCTGGTCGCGACCGTGATCAGCAACCGCTTCGGTCTCCTGCGCCCACTGCTGGTCACGCTGCTGGTGCATGCCGCCATCGTCGGCATGCTGGCCGCGGGGGTCACCAGCGTGACTTTCTTCGTCAGCGTCTACACGTTCAATTTCCTGTGGATCTTCATTGACGTCTACCAGATGGCCACCGTCGCCAACGTCGACCACTCGGGGCGCTTCGCCTCGCTGCTGCCGGCCGCGCAGGGGCTGGGCCAGATTGTCGGGCCCAACCTCGCGGCGTCCACGCTCGCGCTCGGCTTCGGCTACGACGCGGTGTTCCTGTTCTGCGCCGGTGCGTCCCTGGTCGCCTTCGCGATCTACGCCGGGCTCTTCCTGCGTCTTCGCCGCACGCTGCCTGCCCTGGCCAACGCCGCATGAGCCGCGCCTACGATGCCATCGTCATCGGGGCGGGCCACAACGGTCTGACCACGGCGGGCTACCTTGCCCGCGGCGGCATGCGCGTGTGTGTACTCGAGCGCCGGCACGTCGTCGGCGGCGCGGCGGTGAGCGAGGAGTTCCATCCCGGTTACCGGAATTCCGTCGCCTCCTACGTGGTCAGCCTGCTGCGGCCGGAGGTCGTGCGCGACCTGGAGCTCGAGCGCTACGGCTACGAGCCACTGCTCCTCGCCAATTCGCTCTACCTCGATTCCCGCGGCGACTACCTGCTGCTGACCGGTGACGAGGCGGCCGACCGCGCCCAGTTCGGGAAGTTCTCGGCCACGGACTACGATGCCTACCTCGCCTTCGAGGACTCCGTTGAACTCGTCGGCGAGCTCCTGGCCAGCCAGTGGCTGCGCGAGCCGCCAAAGCTGCACGGCGGCGGGGTCGGCGACCTGCTCTCGGCGCTGCGCCTCGGCCTCGACGCCCGCAAACTCGATGCCGAGGGGCGCTGGCGGCTGATGCAGTTCTTCCTCGGCGCGCCCGAGACGATCATCGAGCGCTGGTTCGAGAGCGACAAGATCAAGACCATGATCGCTGCGCACATCATGCCAGCGAACTTCGCACCGCTGTCCCAGCCCGGCGCCAGCCTGGCCATGCTGCACCACGCGGTGGGTGAGATCGACGGCCGCAAGGGCGCCTGGGGGCTGGTGCGTGGCGGCATGGGCGGTATCACCCGGGCCATGGCAGCCTCTGCACAGGAGCGGGGCGTCGAGATCCGCACCGAGGCGCCGGTCGAGCGGATCCTGGTAGCGGACGGGCGGGTGCGCGGTGTGCGCCTGGAGAGCGGCGAGGAGCTCATTGCGCCGGTGGTCGCGGCGAACACCGAGCTGAAGCGCACGCTGCTCGATTTCCTGGGCGAGGAGCATTTGCCCGACGCCTTCGTGCGCGACCTGCGCGCCTTCCGCCAGGAATCGGCCTCGCTGCGGATCAATCTCGCGCTGCGCGGGCTGCCGGAGTTCGCGGCGCTCGGCGGCGGCGGACCGGGGCCCGAGCACGAGGCGACGATCGTCCTCATCGAGGACAAGGGCCATCTCGATGCGGCCTATCGCAGCGCCCGCGCCGGCGAGCCGGCATCGCCACCGATCATCGAGGCGGTCATCCCGAGCGTGATCGACCACTCCCTCACCGACGAGCCCGGCACCCACGTCATGAGCATGCTGTGCAAGTACATGCCCTATGAGCTGTCCGGGGGCCGGCACTGGGACGAGGAGAAACCGCGGGTGCTCGAGGACATCCTCGCCTGGGCCGGCCGCTTCATTCCCAACCTCCCGGATATCCTCGTCGCCACCCAGTGCTTCACGCCCCTCGACCTCGAGCGCGAGTTCGGCCTGCCGCGCGGCGACATCTGCCACGGGCGCATGGAGCCGGACCAGCTCTACAGCATGCGCCCGCATCCGGACGCCGCGCAGTACGCCACGCCCATGCCCGGTCTCTACCTCTGCGGCTCCGGCGCCCACCCCGGCGGCGGCGTGACCGGCGCGCCGGGCTACAACGCGGCCCGGCGCATCCTCAAGGACCGGCGCTGAGTACCGACGCTACAGCGCGTCGCGCAGCTTGAAGTAGGCCATGCCGAGGGCAAGACCCGGCCGCCGGAGTAGCCTGCCGCCGGGGAAGGGCCAGTGCGGGATGCGCGCAAAGATGTCGAAGTCCCCCGGGTCGCCGTCGAGCATGGCGGCGGTGATCCGGGCCATGACGTGGGTCGGCGCCACGCCGTGGCCGGAATAGGCCTGGATGTAGCTCACCTGCTCGTCGATGTGGCCGAGCTGCGGCATGCGGTTCAGGCCGATGCCGATGCGCCCGCTCCAGGCGTAGTCGATCGCCGCGTCCTCCAGCGAGGGGAAGACCTTGAGCATCTTGCGCCGCAGCGTGCCCACGAGGTCCTTCGGCTCCAGCCCCGTGTAGTTCGACAGCCCGCCGAAAAGCATGCGCCGGTCCGCCGACAGGCGGAAGTAGTCCAGCGCCGTTCGCGGGTCGCACGCCGCCACGTCGCCGGGGATCAGTGCCCGCGCGCGCGCCTCGCCCAGCGGTTCGGTAGCGATGATCCCGCTGACCGACGGCAGGATGCGGCTGGCCAGCCGCGGCACCAGGTTGCCCAGGTAGGCGTTACCGCAGAGCACCACCCGCCGTGCGCTGACGCTGCCGCGTTCGGTGCGCACCCGGGGCCGCGCACCCTGTTCGAGGGCCACGGCACGGGACTGCTCGTAGATCCGGGTACCCAGCGCCGCGGCGGCACGGGCCTCCCCGAGGCACAGGTTCAGCGGGTGCAGGTGCCCGTTGCCGTCGTTGTAGAGGCCGCCGAGGTAAGCGTCGGAGCAGACGAACTCTCTGAGTTCCTCCCGGTCGAGGAGCCGGTAGTGGTGGGGATTGCCGATCTGCTCCTCGTGGGCTTTCCACTCGGCGAACTGCGCGAGGTGCCGGGGTTTCAGGGCGAGGTCGCAGTAGCCCCATTTCAGGTCGCAGTCGATGGCGTACTTTTCCACGCGCTCGCGGATGATATCGCGGGCCTCGATACCGAGGCGGTAGATGCGCGCGACGCCCTCGCTGCCGATGTGCCGTTCGAAGCGCTCCGGGTCGTGACCGATGCCGCCGATGATCTGGCCGCCGTTGCGGCCGGAGGCACCCCAGCCGAGCCGGTTTGCTTCCAGCAGCACCACCTCGTGGCCGCGCTCGGCGAGTTCCAGGGCGAGGTTGGTTCCGGTAAAGCCCGCGCCCACGACGACGATCTCGGTGCTGATGTCGTCTTCGAGGGCAGGGTAGCCGCCGCCATCGTTGGCGGTGGCGGCGTACCAGGAGCCCGCATGCTCGCGGGTGTCCCGGCTGCGTTGCAGTCCAAACATGGTCGATCTCCTGCAGGTGTTGGCCGTTGTCGGCGCCGTGGCGCGCCGGGTTCAGGGCTGCTCAGGGAGATCGTGCGGGGTCGGCGTCATCGCCGCCGGCGATGTCCTGCCAGGCTGCAGGGGTGCGGGCCCAGTGGCTCCAGGCAATGAAGGGGGGGATGTCGCGGACTGCCTGATGCATGGGACTGGTACGCGGCCGGTGGCGGTTCGGACGAACGCCTATTGCAGCCGACGGCGGTGACCGCTGTCAATCCGGCCCCGCGCCTGTGCTTTTCTTTGCGGCGAGGGCGTCGCGACGGAACCTGGCGGGCGTCTTGCCGGTGATGCGCTTGAAGGCGGCGTAGAAGGTCGAGGTGGAGTTGAAGCCCACGGACAGGGCGATATCGAGGATGGACGGCGCGCTGTCGCCGGCCAGGGCGAGCAGCTCGGTCGCGTCGCGCACCCGGTAGCCGTTGACGTAGTCGAAGAAGCCCGCGCCGTGGCCTGCATTGATCGCCTGGGACAGGTGGTTCACCGAGCAGCCCAGGTTCGCGGCCAGCTCCGGGAGGGAGAGGTGCGAGTTCAGGTAGGCGCGGTCGTCCTCCATGGCTTCCGAGAGACGCCGCAGCACGGCCTCCATGGCGGCGGGGCTGAGACCCGACTTGGCATAGCGCGGGGTACGGCCATCCGGGGGCCGGCCATCCGCGGCGCCGTTGTCGCGCCGTTCGCGGGTCGCCAGGGCCGGGTCGCGGTAGTAGTCCTCGATCCGCGTGGCCGCTCCGTCCTCGAGCGTGATGAACTCGGCGCCCATCCAGCCGCCATCGCTGGCGTTGTCGCCGGTGGGACAGGCGAGGTACTGGAAAGCGATGGTGTTCTCGCCTTCGAGGACTTCGCCGACCAGCACGTAGCGGTTGCTGTCGCGGCTGAAGTATTCCTCGAGGTGGGCGATGAAGTCCTTGCGGCTGACCTGCTTGAGCTCGCCCATGTCGTGGTAGGTGCCGTTCCGGGCGAGGTGCTCCGCGACACGTCGGGGACTGCGCTGGTTCCAGGCGTCGATGTAGCTCCTGACAAAATCCGCTGACAGCATGGCGCGATACCCACGAGCTGGCCTTTCGCCGAGCCTACACCAAGCGTCTGGCAGCGTGTAGGCCCGGAAGTCATGGGGGCGGCAAAGTCGTAGAACGCAAAGATGGCGATTGCGCAGACCAGGGAGGCGGCGCGAGGCGGGCCTGCGAAGGCCGGCGCCGGCTCCGCCTCGCGCCGCCTGCCCCCGCGCCAGCTGATCAAGATCGCGGTCTACGGCCTGCTGCTGGTCAATTTCGTCTTCTATATCGTCGACGACTGGACCGTCGCCTCGCACACCGCCAGGGACAGCTGGACGCTGCTCGACTGGAGCCGGGCTTTCGCTACCACGCTCGACGAGGCCGCGTGGTTCGTGCTGCTGTTCCTCTTTGAGCTCGAGACCTATCTCCTCGACGACGACGCCTTCACCCGCCGGCGGCTGGCGATCATGCACTGGGTGCGTATTGTCTGCATGCTGTTCATCGGGCACACGGTGTACGCCTTCGGCCATACCGTGGTCACCCTCCTCGCGGTGGAGCCGACCGCGGCCGCCGGGCTCTGCGATTTCGCGACCGATGGCATTGCCTACGCCTTCAACCTGGCCTACACACCGGTCAACGCCGACAGCTGCCAGGGTCTTGCCCGGGGTTCGACCTTCTACCTGCTCGAGCAGGGAACGCTGGTCACCGATGCCGGCGGCCTGCAGATCGAGCGCGAACTGGCCGTCGTCGACCTGGTCGAGGTGGTCGCCTGGATCGTCATCCTGTTCCTGATCGAGTTCACCGTGCGGCAGCAGGACCGGGGGGTCACCGACAGCCGCGCGCTGCGCGGCGCTCGCAGCGTCAAGTTCTGCCTGTACGGGGTGCTCTGGCTGTGCGCCGCGTACTGGCTCTACCGCGGTCACTGGGTCTTCGCCTGGGACGAGGCACTCTGGATCCTCGGCTTCATCGCCATCGACATGAATATCGAGGAGTGGCGGGAGGAACTCGAGGAGGCCCCGGCACCGGGTGCCGGCAGCGGGTAAGCCGGGTCCCCTGTCCCGCGGGTCCGGATAGAGCGGGTCAGGTCGCGGGTGGCGGTGTCTGCCTCGCCCCCGGGCCGCTCCAGAAGGGCTTGTCGCGCACGGTGCAGCGCGCCATCTTGCGGATCGGGCGCAGTTCCTTCGGGTAGTAGATCTCGGCCCAGATATCCCCCTCGAGGTAACGCGTCTCGATCATGGCCAGAGCAATGTTGGCCTTGGCCGCCGGCGACCACATGGCCGAGGTGATGTAGCCGACCTGCCGGCTGCAGCGCCTGTTGTTGTACAGGATCGCGTCTTCGGCGACCTTGTTGCCCTCGATATCCAGCTTGGTCAGCCGGTAGCGGGGGCCGCGCTCGCGCTCCGCGAGGAGGGCGGCGCGGCCGTTGAAGTGCGGCTTGCGGAAATCCACCAGCCAGTCGAGGCCGAGCTCGAAGGGCGACTGGTCGTGCTGGTAATTGACGGTCTTCAGCGCCTCGCTGAATTCCATGTACGGCATGATGAAGCCAGCCTCCAGCCGCGCCATGTTGGTCGCCGCCTCGCCGTAGGGATGGATGCCGTAGTCCCCGCCGGCCTCATAGAGCGCGTCCCAGAGCGTGAGCGCCAGGGGCGCGGGGATCCACAGTTCGTAGCCGAGGCCGCCGGTGAAGCCCGTGCGCGAGACCATGAGCGTATCGCCGTGGAAGGGAAAGCGCTGGATGCCGAAGGGCTTCAGGGTCTCGATGCCGTCGAGACCGAGTGTCTTCAGCACCGTGCAGGCCGTCGGCCCCTGCAGGGACAGCCCGGCGGTTTCCTCGGTGACGTCGCGCACGGCCACGTCGTCGAAGCCGATCATGCTCTTGCGCAGCCAGGCGATGCAGGGGCTGCCGCAGGTGAGCATGAAGCGGTCCTCGTCGAGGCGGAAGATCGTGCCATCGTCGATCATGCGTCCCTCGTCCGTGCACCAGCAGCAGTAGGTCACCCGGTCCGTTTTCAACTTCCCGAGATCCCGGGTGACCATGCGGTCGAGCATGGCGAGGGCGTCAGCGCCGGTGACCAGGTACTTCTGCATCGGGCAGATGTCGTAGGTGCCGCAGAAATTGCGGATGCAGAAATACTCGTAGACAGTGTCGTAGTAGTAATCCGCGAACTTGAAGCCGTTCCAGGATGACCACGCGTCGCGCAGGTTCATCGGCGCCTGCCGCGGGTGGAAGGGCGATTCCTTGAGTCGTTCACCGGCAAAGGGATCGGTCGTCGCCATGGTCTACTCGTCGTAGCAGTCGTCGTCGGGGACGATGTTCGGTTTCTTCAGGTCGCGCAGGATCTCCCGCGCGGCGTTGGCGCCGCAGGCGGAGGAGACCCCGCCGCCCGGGTGCGTCGAGGAACCGCACATCCAGAAGTTCTTCAGCGGCATGCGGTACTGGCCGTAGCCCGGGAACGGGCGATTGAAGAGCAGCTGGTCGATGGTCAGCTCGCCCTGGAAGATGTTGCCCTGAGTGAGGCCGATCTCGTTCTCGATCTCGTGCGGCGTGCGCACCTCCATGTGCACGATGAGGTCCTTGAAGCCCGGGGCGTAGCGCTCGATCTTGTTGACGACGGTCTGGCCGAAGGCGTCGCGTTTCTCCGGCGTCCACGGGCCGTCGGCGAGCTCCGGGGGGCAGTACTGGATGAAGTTCGACATCCAGTGCTTGCCGGCGGGAGCGACCGTGGGGTCCCAGGCGCTCGGGATCACCGATTCGATGAAGGGGTCCTCGGACCAGGTGCCGCGCTTCCAGGCGTCATAGGCGCGCTCCATGGTCTCGAGGGAGCCGACAAAGCCCTGGCCGCCGCGGTTGATGTAGGGATTGTCGGGCAGGCCGGTGAAGCGCGGCATGCCCGACAGGGCGATGTTGACCTTGCCGGAAGAACCGCGGATCTTGAAATTGCGCGCCCGCTCGAGGATACGCGGCGGCAGGTCCTGGGGCGCCAGCAGCCGCGTGAAGGTGCGCTTCGCATCCAGGTTGGAGACGACGATGTCGCTGTAGAGCTCGTCGCCGTTTTCCAGGACGACGCCGACCGTTGCGCCGTCCTTGACGAGGATCCGCTCCACGCCGGCCTCGGTGCGGAGCTCGCCGCCGGCCTCGCGCAGGGCGCTGGCGATGGCGTGGGAGATAGCCCCCATGCCGCCGCGGGCGAGGCCCCAGGCGCCGACGTTGCCGTCGACATCGCCCATCACGTGGTGCAGCAGGATGTAGGCGGAGCCCGGGGACTCGACACCGAGCGCGGTGCCGATGATGCCCGGGCTGGCCATGGCGGCTTTTACCAGGTCGTTCTCGAAGTAATCCTCGAGGAAATCCGCCGCGCTCATGGTGAAGAAGCGGATGTACTCGTACAGCTCCTGCTCGCCCAGCTTCCAGAATTCCCGCGCCAGCCAGAGGAGTTCGCCGATATCCCGCGGCCTGAAGGAGGCCGGGTCCGGCGGTGTGCGCAGCAGGGTCTTGCGGATCAGCTGCGCGTAGCGGCCGAGGTCGGCCTGGAAGCGGGACATGGCGTCGGCATCGTGCGGCGAGTGGCGCTTGAGCTCGAGGTAGCTCGCCTCCTCGTCGGGGTAGTCGATGAGGGTCTCGCCGTTGTCGCCGAAGGCCACGGTACCGAGGTAGGGCACCAGGAGCAGGCCGTGGCGGGACAGGTCGAGATCCCGGTGGATAGCCTGGCGCATCATGCTGCAGACGTAGGAGCAGCTCGAGTAGTACCAGCCCTCGTGCATCTCGCGGGTGACCGCGGCGCCGCCGATGTAGTCGTTCTTTTCTACCACGAGCACGTCGAGCCCGGCGCGGGCGAGGTAGGCCGCGTTGGTCAGGCCGTTGTGCCCGGCGCCGATGACGATGGCATCGTAGCGCTTCACGACAGGATCGCCTTCGCCGCGTTGTGCCCCGGTGCGCCGCTGATACCGCCGCCCGGGTGGCTGCCGGCGCCGCACAGCCAGAGCCCGGGCACCGGCGTGGCGTACTGGGCGGCGCCGTAGGTAGGGCGCATCATGAGCAGCTGGTCGATGGCGAACTCCGTGTGATGCCAGTGGCCGCCGGTTACGTGGTACTCCCGTTCCAGGTCGTCGGGGGTGAGCAGCTCCGCGTGCAGCACCTGCTCGCGCAGTCCCGGGGCGTGCGCCTCCAGTGTGTCCAGCAACCGCTCCGTGAGCGCCCGGCGGGCCTCATCGCTCCAGCCGCCCTTGAGCGTTGCCGGCACGTACATGACCTGGGCCGACAGCACGTGCTGGCCGGCGGGTGCCAGGCCCGGCTGGTGCAGGCTGGGTACGACCACCTCCAGCACCGGGTTTGCCGAGTACCGGCCGTACTTGGCATCGTCGAAGGCGAACTCGAGCGCGTCGAGGTCGTTGACGAGGAGCAGCCGGCCGTCGGCGCGGGCGAGGCCCGTGAAGGCCGGTTCACCGTCGAGGGCGAGGTGTAGCTTGGCCACGTAACCCTCGCAGCGCAGCCGCCGGATGCGGTTCGTGAACCCGATATCGAGATGCCGCGCGCCGAGCAGGTCGAAGAAGGTGCGTCGCGGGTCTGCCGAGGACACCACGCGGTCGGCGGCGATCCGCTCGCCGTCGGCGAGCTCGACGCCGGCGACACGCTGACCCTGCTCGTCGCCCTCGACCACGATGCTCGCCACCGCGGCGCCGGTGCGCAGCTCCGCCCCGGCGCTGCGCGCG